>JAGSHJ010000208.1 GCA_023954595.1 Bacteriovoracaceae bacterium
ACAAATCCAATTACTCCACAGGCCATATTCATTTTTTGACTACAGGTTGCACAGTCCCAACTAATGACAGGGTCTTCACAATAGGCTTCTTCTCCATCGAGGGGGTTAAACCTTGAACTAGACCACTTGGCACAACCAAAGTTGTTTCCAATGGCCTCTCCAATATATTGTTTGAATGAACCAAATAATTTTCCAAGTAATTCTTTTGTCGTTTTACCTGGGGCCTTTACAAATTTAGTGAAGAAGCCATCTTCCTGTTGAGCAATAACATGTTGAGAAAGTTCAGTTTGATCTTCTACTTCTGTTGTTTCACACCAAAAGCAAAGTTTATTTCCAACCCATTTTGCTCCATCAACGACTTTTCCTCCAACCCATTTAACACCTTTCCAGCCTAGCTTTAGGAGATCCCAAGCAGCTTCGACATTTGTAACAAGATTTTTCCAAATCCCCCAAAAGGCCTCTGTTAGGCAATCACTGTCCGTTGAAGTCTGACACTTCATTGGTTTAACACCTGCATAGGTGAGAGCTTTCCTGGCAAGTCCATAAGGTGAAGCTTTTAATGTATTACAAATGAGGTCATCAACGCATTCACCCCAACTTTCTGTCTTTCCTGGGCAGTTAAAGTGTTTCTCTAATGGGATGCCGAGGTTTTTAAGGAGTGATATCGACTCAACTGGCTTACGACCCTTAGAAATACAACGGAATGCTAAGTCAGCAGAATGCTCTTCTTCAAGAAGTTGATATTGAAGCATTGTAAAAGCACTACAATCAATTGGTTCATTTCCAAGAGGATTTTCAATCGTTCCAAGTTTATAACGTCCATTCGGTTCACGACATAAGCTCGATTGCATTTCCATCATTTCAAGCATGTATTGCTCGGCTAGTCCTTGCTCGTCTTGCTGATCTTCTGGAGTCGTGTCAAAAATGGTATCGTCGTCGGATCCGAGCAAGCTTGGGTCTTCAAAAAAACCACCAAACTCATCTTCGCCTTCTTCTGCATTTAAATACTCTTCATATAAGGCAGCATCATTTTCTTGAGCGAGTAGCGAGCGATTTCCTGGCAAAAAAAGTCCATTAAAAAGCACGCTAAGAGCAATAATAAGAAATTTAAATTGTTTCATTGATTCCAATCTCGGGTTCAGTAGCGTATCGGAATTTGGGGGTGTGATCTTTAAAAAAGAAGTGAATTAAAATCTTTTGATTTCAGGAAGTTAAGTGTTTAAAAGGTCTAGTTGATATCTATCAAGTTTTCCATCTTGGTAATGGAATACTCCATCAAATACGTCAGAATTAAACATGTGTTTTAAGAAAATCTTATCTCCTTCCCAAAGAGGAAGGTCAGTGAGTTTTTCATTTTCAATCCAAATAAGATTTCCTTCATCGCAATTAGAAATGATTTCACCTTCAAACTCATCAACACGATAAACAAAAGTCATCCAGTCATTTTGACCATCGAATTTTGGAAAAAGTAAATGTCCTTTTAGGAAAGCTTTTTTAACAATAAGTCCAGACTCTTCTAGGACTTCTCTTTTGCTACATTCTAATGGAGATTCTCCACTTTCGAGTTTCCCTCCAAGACCATTGTATTTGTCTTGGTGAATATCATTTTTCTTTTTTACTCTATGAAGCATTAAAGTCTTTCCGTCTTTAACGATATAAACAAGAGTAAAGAGAACTTTTCCATCAGGTGTCAAACTTGGCATAAATTATTTCCAGGCCATACATAGGTTTTTCTTAGCTAGATCTCTAACGATCTCAATAGCATCTTCTTTTATGTACCACTGAGTAGAGATGGCCTCACCATTGATTTTCACTTGGTAAATATAATCTTTAAAGTGTCTTTCTACGGTACATACATCTTTAGTCGGTACAATTTTTCCCGAACTGCAAGATACGAGTGTGATTAAGAAAACTAAAATTACTGATTTATAAATCGTTGTCATATTCATCACAATCTCTCTCTCTTCTGAATCTTTCGGTGTTTCCATATCCAGGAATTTTTTTGTAAAACCAATAATAACATTCATTCTCTTTCTTCATGTGTTTTCTCTTAAGATAAGCATCTCTTATATCTTCAGGGAGTTTGGCGAGATCAATAGGGCTCGCTTGCTCTATGATATTTGAGTGCTTAAGCATATCAACTTTCTTTTTAGGCTTTTTTACTGGTTTTACAGCAACCTCTTTCATTTTCTCTTCTTTGTCTGAACCACCTGCTAACATGCCTGCGGCAGCTCCTGTTAGTGCTCCAGCAACGGCGCCAACTCCAGCTCCAATTCCTGCTACGGGAAGAGAGGGGAGTCCTAGACCACTTCGAAGTAGACTTTCGAATTTTACAAACTCACCACTTGGAAGTTGTAGCTTTGGAAGAAACTTATTGGGGTCATTTTTTAAGGCCTCTAAAGTGTCTGGAGATACTTTTTCAAGGGCCTTCAATCCTTCTGTATTGGCAAATTTATTTGAATTAAAGACTTGTCCGGCCTTAACGTCAAAAGACTTAATGGCCTTTGAAGAACCATTAACTGTTGCATTTGCTTTTCCTGACAATAACATTGTATCTGTGGTTGCCTTTTTTTGTACTAAGTATGAATTGGAAAGTATCTCCGTCCCTCTAATGGCGAGTGAGACAACTTTTGAATTGATTTTGATTTGATCTTCGGGGTTTGCTTTTTTATTGATAAGACTTCGAAGTTTTCCATATTGAAGGTTATAAATAGTTTTTCTAATAACGTTGGACTTGTATTCGTAGTGTTTAATTACGAGCTTTGATTTTGGTCCGAGACTTAGAGTTGTTTTGTCGCTCATCTGGATTCGTACAAAACTTTTCTTTCCCGTCTTTATAATATCTCCACTTTTAACTGAAGCACCTTTCTTTAAAGTTGTTGGCTTCTTTTCGCCTTTAGAAAGAACTAAGGCCTTTCCCACTAATTTAATAACACTTCCTGAAGGATTATTTTTAGCCTGAGCTGTTGAGATCGAAAAAATGATAAAAACAGAAACTATAATTCTGAACATAGAAATCTTCCTTGTTAACTATGAACATTTTATCGATTGAAAGCCAAAAGGGAAGGGATAAAAAAAGGGCGGGGTTTGACCCGCCCTTTCAAGACTTAATTTGTCGTATTTTTATTATTCACTTATTTTTGCAGGAACTGGTTTTTTGTCTTTACCTCTAAGACGATTGTAACCAGACTTTAGGTAACGCACTGAGATGATTTGCCAAAGGGAAGCGCCTTCATCTTTTACGATATCATCAAGTACATACTCCTCGTCTTCTCCAATTGCATTTGGATCGTCCATCTCTGCTGCAGAGTCTGCATTGGCTACACTTGCTTCATCATCACCAAAACCAAAATCAAGCTTAGGTTTCTTTGGTTTTGCTGCTGCTTTGCCTCCTTTTTGTACAGGAGCCTGTGGGCCTTTTGCAGTAGTTTTGCTCGCATCTTTAGACTTTTTAGAAGCAGTGGGAATCCCTGCTGAACTTAAAAGCTGTCCAGGGTTTAATTTATCATCCTTAATTTTTTGAAGCATTGCTTTTTGCATATCTCCAAACATTTTGTTTCCACTTGCTGTTAAATCGAGTGGACCTTGCTTTGCTCCCTTTCTACTTTTGTTAAGCATATCTGCAAGCCTTCTATTATTTTTGAAGAGAGACCCTTTTTTATCTATAAGTCCATTAAGCTTTCCAATGGTTCCACTATTTAGAGTTTTAGTATTACTTAGGTCATCTCCAATTCCAGCAGTGGTTGATGCTGCAGAGGAAAGGTCAGCTCCTAGATTTAAGCCCTCAAGAGCAGAAGCGGTTTTATACTTGTCTTGAATATTGTTACACCCGTTAGGATTAGACCCACCTAAACAGGGTGTTGGTTTATCATCTTCAAGAGCTAGTTCAATTTGGTCCCCATTTGGATCAATTTGTGGACGATCGATTTTTCCTCCACCGCCTCCGCCGCCTTGGTTCTCAACATGTTGGGCCATCGGTCCTGAACTTAAGTCACTTAAGTTATTTATAATTTCATTTAACTTATCTATATTTGATCGAATGGCAGTCAGATCATCATTTGTTGCTTTAATCCCGAAACCTACTGCAACTATAAAAGCTGTATAAGTAATTGCTCTTTTAGTCCCTGATCCAAGCATTAAGTCAAAAATAGTATTGTTAATTAATATCAAAGCGAGAAGGGCTCCACCAACTAGAATTAACAGATTTCCAAAGTTAGCCTCAGCTTTTGGAAACATAAGATCAATCCCTTTCTCTGCTGCGACTGCGAGAAGATTTTTCATTCCTTTTTGAGAGTCATCATCTAGCTCATTGTAACCATATAGTTCACTAAAGTTTTGATACTCATCTAAACTAAGAGATCTAACTTCACCTTTTTTAAACTTATTGTTTTCATAAGTTTTTAAATAATAATTAAACTCATTATCACTTTCTGGGTTAATGAGAGGTGAAAATGGAATACCTGCTAGAATTGGATGTTCACTATTAAGAGATTTAAATCCTCTCTCTGTAAGTTCTTCATAAATCATTTCTTTTTCAGCAGCTAATTTATTTTCTCTATCAACTGTTGGATCATCATTAAAATGCTTGTCATTATAATCTTTAGCAAATACTTGTGCGACTCTATTCAATTCAGGTCTGCTGTTCATTAGCTTTGCATACATTCCTTCAACAAAACCAGGGTTGGTATTGTCGTAAGCAAAACTTGCACATCCACCAAAGTATTGATTCATCGCAAAGTTTGCGAAAGCGATACAGGCTGGACATGGGTTTGTGCTGGCTGCTTGAGCTTTTTTCTGTGCATACTCAGACAACGAATTTTGAGGGACAGCTTCTAGTCCCATAAGTGAGATTGCAATTCCTGAAGTAGCTGTACATTGAAGTTGACAAGTACCTGGGCAAGTTGCAAGAGCAGCACCTGCAACACAAATTGCACCCATCGCATAAAAAGCAATAATAAATGCAATTGCTACTCCTAGAGCAGCTGCAAAAGCAACTTCAGCTGCAATTTGTAAGCCTAATTTAAGTTCTAGTGCTTCTTCAATACTTTCATTATTTTCAAGCTCTTTTCTAAAGGCCGCAACTTGGTCGTCGTTATTGAGCATTTTTCCTTCATGGTCAGCTTGATAGGCCATCTCCATTTCTGCTGCAGTACCCTGATAACTTGCGATTGCTGCAATCTCTCCAATGATAAGAATTCCTGCACCAACTGCGGCAACGATCATATCTGCAGGAAGAGGTTGTCCACATTTTATGAACCATCCGGCGACAATATAGCCAATTGCTAACATCAAAAGTTGATCTAGCCAGCCTCCTCCGCTTTCTTGATCTTGGCCTTCTTGAATATAGGATTGAGTTGTTTGAAAGTTTTGAGAGTTAGTTCCTGTTGTGCCATTCGTTCCGTTAGAACCATTAGTTCCGTTGGTCGCGTTTGTTCCGTTAGTGCCGTTGGTTCCATCTGTCTGAGCATACGCTACATTCGAGGTAACTTTTAAGCCCTGCGTTGTCATGACCATTTGGACATTGAGAAGACAGAAACTGATTACTGAAACTAATAAAACTCTTAAGGTTTTCATGACATTCCCCACATATGACTTCTTTAT
>JAGSHJ010000531.1 GCA_023954595.1 Bacteriovoracaceae bacterium
AAAAGTCTAAGGGGACTTACGATTCCCCCTGCCTTTCGATTTGTGACTATGAAGGTGTCTTTAAGCAATGTGCAACTTGCAGAATGCGAAAGGCCGAAAAGAGTGCCTGGAAGTCAGGCGACTCAATGATGAAGGACACTATTCTTCGAGCAATTGGGAAGAGGGGAGATTCCGAGTGAAAAAGTTTATTTCAATTACGCTACTGTTTTTGTTGGTTGTCTCTTGTTCTTCTTCTACAAAAAGAAAAATTCGTGAGCCACGCTATAGTGAAAGTAAATGGACGACTGAACCGAATACCGCAAATCTTATTAATATGTTTTATTCTAAATTTTGGAATAAGAGTTTTAATGAACTTTATGAATCTTCGAGTAAGACCAAGTATTCTCCACGAACAATTCTTTTACCTGATCAGGCCTTCAAGTCAGATGGTCGAGTTAGCCATTTCTGTGCTGCTCATAAAGTTGATGGGGAACCTTCTCCTGTCTTTGTTGTGAACTTCAAAAAAGATTATAAAAAGAATATCGTCTTTAATGGAATTAATTTAGGGGTTGCTGAGGAAAGATGTAAGTATTTTAGTATGCCTAGTCGAACTTCTAACTATAAAAAAATTGATGATGGTGCCATTTATGTAAAGGATGCAGCAACTATAAAGAAAATGCTTGTTGAGGTTGGAGTTCCTCTTCTCTTTTGTCATGAAGGTTCAATGGATAAAGTTCGGTTGGGTTATTACAATACTCACGTAACTAAGTCTGAGGGAAAGAAGAGTTTTCGATGTGCTTTAGAAGGTAAGCAGAAAAATAAGGCCCTTGGAACCTATATTAGTTTTTCTGTTGATTATGGTGTTTTGACTAGTTTTTCAATGGGTGGACTTAAACTTTCAAACTTTGAAAAAAAGATACCTTTTAAAGATGTTTTTTATAATCGATTTAAAAGTCAAAGTTACATAAGAGAATTACAAAAGGAAATTGCCCGATCCTATAATCGGTCCCAAGCTCATGCCAATAAAACAATTGGGCAATCAAAACATTACAATCGACAGGCAAGATCTCATCAAAGAAAAATTGAGGCCGGGAGGGCGAGGGCCTTCTCAAAGTCTCTAGCAAAAGGAACAAGTAACGTTTTTGATCCAAACGATCCCATAGAGAAGGCCAAGAGAAAAACGATGTCTGATATTGCTGCCTATCAAAATAGTATGAGAACCTCGAGGGCCTCAAGTCGAAAGAAAAACTCTTCTGGTAGTAATCTAACTCTAACTTCTACGAGTGCTCCTGAAGTGAAGCCGCAACCGAAATCTGAAAATTGTAAAATGGCGCAAGGGCATGCTGTTAAAGGTCCTTATGCTCCAGATGGTCAGAAGTGGTGTGGGTATGAAGGCATTCTGAAACGTGAAGAAGAGCGAAAGGCCTTAGTCAAAAGCCAAACGAATCCCAAAAATTGTCCTATGCCTATTGCAAAAGATGTTTGTGCGCAAGATGGCTATGGAAAAGATCATTGTCGAACAACTCCCAAAGGAAAGTATGGGAGCTGTGTAACTGGTAAGTAAAATTATTAGTCACAATAAACTTCGCTATCCCCAATTTGTGCAACGACAGCTTCTTCAAGTTTTTGTTGTGAGTAGAGTTTCATATCTACGATAATTCCGATTGTGTTTCCACCGTCACAGTAATCGTCATGAGTTGTGAACATTACATATGTTTTGCCTGAGGCCTTATGCTTTAGGTATGTGGCCATAACGTCATGGCATAAATTTGGAGCTACACCAAAAGTATCGCTAAATCC
>JAGSHJ010000268.1 GCA_023954595.1 Bacteriovoracaceae bacterium
ACTAGTAACTCCACCTTTAACGGTTTGTTTTACAAGATAAGCACCATAAGAATCGGTGATAGATACAAAAGTAAATGCTGCGATAAGTCTGAGCATAGAGTCTCCTTAATGAAGATACTATTCTTCCAAGTAAGAGATGCTACGTCAAAGTACTTTAGTCGGACTATCGTTAACAGAATCATCATTTAGCTTTTTTCTTTTTACTAGCCCAACCTAGTATTTTTACTAGCTCCACCTAGTATTTTCAAATTCAGTGAATAAGCATTTGAAATCTTTACTTTACCAAGCTCTGTCTTCTTCTTAATATTGGCCTATGAAAAAGATTTTAATAAGCCAAAAAGACCTACACGCCACCAAAAGCGGTGTGCCAAGAATTGTTCATCAACAACTAAGATACTTCTCAGAGCGAGGTCATAGCCCCTACGCAATTGCTGAAAGAATAGATAAAGATGCAGTTTTAGACTCTGGCGGCATACCATACAAAACTTTCAGATGGCCGATTAGTGGCTTTTATAGACGAATCAATTATCAAAATAGAGTGAATAAAGCGATCAAGAAGCTCTCTCCAGACCTAGTGATTGGTCATGGCGATATAGTTCATCAAGACATTTGCTACATTCATAACTGTGTTCACCTGGCCTATGAATTAATCAATGGAAAAAAGATTCCAGACGATCATGAAGTCGCAAAAATTCACAGTGAGATACTCACATCCCAGCTATTTAAAGTCATAGTGTGTAATTCTCAAATGATGAAAAACGATCTTATAAAGAGATTTGGTGTTCCTGAGTCCAAAATTGAAGTGCTCTACCCAATGTATACAAGTGAGAAGTTTAATCTTGAAAGTGGAAACCGAGAGTCAAAAAGAAGTGAACTAGGATTAGATGATTCTGAAGTAGTTCTGGGTTTTATCACTTCAGGGAATTTTAAAAAGAGAAATCTTGATCTTGTAATTGATGCAGTCTCCGATCTCGAAGATAAACTAAAGAGCAAGATAAAGGTCCTTGTTGCTGGAAAAGACAAGGTCGAGAAATATAAAGATAAGATTAGCTCTCGAGGGCTAGAAGATAAATTTCTATTTGTTCCATCAATCGATCGTGTTGAAGACTATTACGCAGCATGTGATATTTTTACTCTTCCGGCCCATATTGAAGAGTTTGGATTAAGTATTATGGAAGCGATGGCATGTGGAAGGCCTGTCATTACAACAAATATGACTGGAGCAAGTGAGTTAATTGAAGGCGATTCTCGAGATTTTATACTAAACAAAAAAACATCTGAAGAGTTTGCACAAAAGCTAAGTGTACTTATAGAAAATGATCAACTTAGAACTGAGTTAGGAAAAGTTAACGCAGAAGTTGCAAAGAAGCATAGCGACAAATCTAAGTTACGTGATTTTGGACAGTTACTCAGTAAATACAACTTAGAGTTTTAGCACTTTTTAAGCTTAGATAGCGGTTGAAAAGCTCATAAAATCAATATTATTGATATCTTTTGGCCATTAAGCGCGCTATACTGTCGGCGGCCTTTAGAATTCAATCCCGCTATTTCGCTCTTGTTGATGTCTTCTGGTTTTAATTTAAATGTAATTATATTAATAATATAACTTAATAATAATAAGCTCTGGATACCAGAGTGGTTATTTAAAAAGGAAAAGTGTTTTGGAAAAACTAGGTGCAGTAGCAGTAAAAATCACAGAATCCGACAATGTTAATTGGGCGCTAAAAAAGTTCAAGCGTCTTTGCGACAAAAGAGGAATAACTAAAGAATACCGTGCAAGAAAAGAGCACAAGAAGCCTTCTGTTGAAATGAAAGAGAAGCAAGAAGCCGCTGAGAAAAGAAGGCTTAAAGAATTGAGAAAGAAAAGAGGAAGACGTAGTCGTAAGATCTAGTCTGACCTCTTTGTCGCTTACAAGGAGAATCAAATGAGCGCAAAAATTTATGTAGGAAACCTATCATTCAGCACTGAAAATGAAGGTTTAGAGAGCCTTTTCTCTCAGTACGGAAAAGTAGTTTCAGCTAGAGTTATCACTGACCGTGAGACTGGCAGAAGCAGAGGTTTCGGATTTATCGAAATGAGCAACAGTGACGAAGCTGCTGCAGCTATCGAAGCTTTAAACAATACTGAGCATGACGGAAGAAATCTTCGTGTAAACGAAGCTGAAGATAAGCCAAAAAGATCTTTTGGCGGCGGTAACGGCGGCGGCGGAAGAAGATACTAATTGCCAACGACCTTACTGATGAGGGACTATGAAGAGCTTGCGAAACATCGTCCCTCGCAAAATCAAATCATAAAGCTCCTTAGTCAACCTGATTTTTTTAGATTGCCTCTAGGAGCTACTTCTCGCAACCAATCAAAACGACTCGATAAAATTCTAGGTTTTAAAATTCCAAAAGTTGAACAGAAGCTTTTAAAAAAATACAAGGCCTACTACACGGGTGATCAATCTGGTAGAAAGCAAAAGTACACAGGAAGCGAAACCTGGATTGGACTTCACCCTCAGGTATTGCAAACTCCTTATAGCGAAATTCAATATTTTCTAGAAATTCTAAAAGAGTTTAATCCAAAATCTATTGTAGATATTGGAGCAGGCTATGGAAGAGTTGGCATTGTTATGTCATCCCTATTTCCAGAGGCAAGCTTCATAGGCTATGAGATCATGGAGAAGCGCCTTGATGAAGGCAATAGAGTGTTTGAAAGCCTAGAGCTTGATAAGTGTCAGATGCTTTATGCAGACCTGTCCAAGGAGAGCTTTACTCCCCCAGAAGCAGACATTTATTTTATTTATGATTTTAGTGATCCACTAGATATTAGAAAGATTCTAGGACAGCTAAAAGCTGTAAACGAAAATAGAAGAGCTTTTGTAATCGCCAAAGGTGAATTCATTCAACCGATTCTTAAAAAGTATCCGGAATTTAAATCAATTCTACCCTTGGCAAAAAATAGGAGCTGGGACATTCTCCAGCTCAATTAATTAGATTCTTTTACCAACAGCGTAGTAATCAAATCCCTCATCTTTAACTTGTTCTGTTTTATACAGGTTTCTACCATCAAAGATAACCGGTGTTTTAAGAGCAGCTTTGATTTCAGAGAAATCAGGAATTCTAAACTCTTTCCACTCAGTTAAAACCACAAGGCCATCGGCATCTTTACAAGCGTCATACTTAAATTCAACTTTTTGAGCATCAAGCTTGTGTTCATTGGCATATTTTTCAAAGTTGTCATCTGCAACAGGGTCAAAGAACTTAACCTTCGCTCCCGCTTCAGTAAGGGCCTTGGCCATATAGATTGCGGGGGTTTCGCGGATATCATCCGTATTTGCTTTAAATGCAACTCCCCAAAATGCAAAGGTCTTACCTTTGATATCACCTTTGAAGTGCTTTTTAATTTTTTGAAACATGTATGTCTTTTGTTCGTCATTTACAACTTCAGTAGCGTTGATGACTTTAAGATCAAGATCATGCTTTTTAGCAGTATGAATTAGAGCTTTAACATCTTTTGGAAAACAAGATCCACCGTATCCAGGGCCTGGGTACAAGAACTTAGTTCCAATTCTTGAATCCATTGAGATCCCGTGACGAACTTCTTCAACATCCGCTCCAGTTAGATCACATAGTCTTGCCATCTCATTCATAAAAGAGATCTTCATAGCAAGAAAGCAGTTCGCTGAATATTTTGTCATCTCTGCAGACAAGTTACTCATCTGAATTGTTCTAGAAATTTGACGATTAAATGGCTCGTACAACTCTTCCATTACTTTAAAGGCCTGATCATCATCAGTCCCGATGATTACTCTCTCAGGTTTCATGAAGTCATTAACTGCTGAGCCTTCTTTTAAAAATTCAGGGTTATTAACAACAACGAATTTCTTATCAGTCTTGCCTGCTAAATACTTTTTAACATCTTCACCCGTTCCAACTGGAACAGTAGATTTAAGAACAACAATGATGCCGTCTTTCATAAAAGGCACAAGAGAATCAAGAGCTGCGTAGATATATTTAAGATCAGCTGAACCGTCATCCCCACTCGGAGTTCCTACGGCCATAAATACTGCATCAGCTTCTTTTATGGAGTCGTAATCTGTTGAGAAAAATATACGCTTATCATCGATATTTCTCTGCATCATTGGCTCAAGGCCTGGCTCATATATTGGCGACTTTCCGTCTCTCATCATTTTGACTTTATTTTCATCAATATCGATGCAAGTTACCTTGTTTCCCATCTCAGCAAAACAAGTTCCAGTAACAAGACCTACATATCCAGTTCCAATAACTGATATCTTCATAAACACTCCTTTAAAGAAGTCTTTAATATACTAGATAATCGTGAATTTTCCATTCGTTTTTAACTTCGCAAGACTTAAGGTTTAGATAGAATCACTCAGATAAAATCTCACACATTATAAAGCTCTCAATAGCCACAGAGAGAAGAGTAGGCTCATCCAGCTCTTTTTGCCCACCACTTTGTGTATATCTAAGAGCACT
>JAGSHJ010000376.1 GCA_023954595.1 Bacteriovoracaceae bacterium
ATTGAGTTTTTAATTTTACTCTCAGCACTAGAATTTCTAGATTGCACTCGCAGTCCCTGCCAAAGGGTCATATAAAGATCTGTTAACTCACTAGCTGAATAATCTGCCGAAAGCCTTCCAGCATCTACATAGTATGAGAAGAGCTCATGCTTAACATCCCTAACTTTATCGCAGAGTCCCGATGCTGCTTCATGCAGTGTTGGTTCGTTTGCGTTTAGTTCAACGATTGAGTTTGTTAAAAGGCAGCCATAGCTTAGGACATCTTTGTCACAATCAAGAAAAGTGGCCCTAAGAAGTCCATCGAGATTAACAGAAAGGCTTTGACCTCTATCCATAGCACCCACTAACTTTTCAAGAGATCTTTCAACATAGAAATTTATGGAATTTAAAAATAAGGATTCTTTATTTCCAAATGCATTGTACAGACTAGTCTTTGTAAGGCCTGTTACATCTGAGAGCTGGTCAACCTTCGTTGCTGAATACCCATGCTTCCAAAAATGAGTTGCCAGTTGATCTAGAACTTCATCTTCGTTGAATTGCCTTTTCTTGCCCATGATTTTTCCTTTATTTTTCGCTTGCACCAAATTGTACTAGCTAGTACATTAAAAAACAATAGCAATTGTACCAACTAGTACAATTCCAACAAAACTCAATAATACTGAGTACTTACATAAGGAGAAACGTATGTTTACTTATCACACACCAGAAACAGCACCAGAAGAGTCAAGAGAAAGACTAGAGCAAACACAAAAAGGAATTGGCATGATTCCTAACCTACATGCAGTATTAGCGGAAGCACCAGTTACCTATGAGGCCTATTCATGGCTGTATGGAAAGTTCACTGAACAATCAACTCTAAGCCCACTAGAACAACAAGTAGTTATGATGACTTCAAACTATGAAAACAATTGTCACTACTGTGTTCCTGCTCACACTTTTATAATGAAATCAGCAAAGATGTCTGAAGAAGTAATTGAGGCCCTTAGAGAAGGCGTGCCAATTCAAGACGAGAAGCTACAGGCATTGAGAGTGTTTACTAAAGAACTTTGGGATAACCGTGGACACATCGGTGATGAGAAGCTCAACAACTTTCTAAATGCTGGTTACTCTAAAAGACAAGCATTAGAAGTGTTAACAGGAATGGCAAGTAAGCTAATCTCAAACTTCACTAATGGGCTTACCCACACAAAAGTAGATCCACCATTTCAATCATTTGCTTGGACCCACCCTTCTAAAAGATAGTAATTAAAACTATGACCGACACGTCCTCAGCATCACAAAATTGCTGAGGACATCCTTTCAAGAAATTTAGTTATTTTGCCCTGACTTCAAAACTTCAACCATTTTGTCATTGAATTGTTTTTGGGCAACTTCAATGGCGCTATTTCCATTGATATCAGTATCTGAGACGGCCTCGCCTTTCTCTATTAATTTTTTGGCAATCTCTTGGCGATCAAATAATGCTGCGTACATTAGTGCGGTTTGATTTGCGTTATTTTTCTGATTAACGACACAGTCCGATTTCATGAGCTTATATGCAACTGAAATATTGCCTTTAAAAATGGCCCCCATCAAGGCCGTGTTGCCACGGGCATCTTTAATGCATGGATTGGCCTTATTCTCTAAAAGGAGATTAACCATCTCCGTATGGCCATAGTAGGCAGCAAAGATTAGCGGAGTGTAGCCTTTATGGTCCTGAACATTTAAATCTCCACCTAATCGAATGTATTCCTGCATTAGTGGCAAATTATTTGATTTAGCCCCATTATTTACCTTTTCAATTAGTTGCTCTGAGTAGTTTGTTGCTTCTTTTGAGAAGCTTACTAGTGAGAAGCTAATAAGAATAAAGCTTAATATTGATTTCATAATTCTCTCCTAATAAGAGAGGCAACCAAGGTTACCTCTCATATTAATAGTTATTATTTTAACTGTTTAACAATCTTTTTAACTACTGAAAGATCTGTGCTTGTGGCCTTTGCCAGACGTTGTCCATAATCGCTGTCTGCCGCGTAAGCGTAGGCAACAATCTGTTGAACAATCTTTTTATTTTTAATCTGATTCAAGTCCCCTGCGAAGTTCATGATCAAGTGTTTTTTATCAAAGTCACTGTATGATCTATAAGTTTCACCAGCTTGTTTAAAGTTAGAAGTCTTGGAGATCATTTTTTGTTGCGTCTCTCCAGACAACTTGTGCTTGCTATACTTGTGCTTTGTATTCTCATGCATTGAACCACGAGCTCTTTCCATACTTCCGTTGAAGTTATTTGGCTGATAGTTAATATGTTCGTTTTTGGCCTCATAAGTAGAGTGTGTACCATCTTGAGCAAAAGTATTAATTTCAGCCTTAGCTCTATTTACAGGAATGTATTGGTAGTTAACCCCAAGTCTGTACCTTTGAGTATCAGAGTAAGAGAACAAACGACCTTGTAGTAATCTATCTTCAGATGGCTCGATCCCTGGAACAAATACAGCAGGTGAGAAAGCAACTTGTTCAGTGAATTGAAAGAAGTTCTTTGGTACTCTGTTCAGTGTCATAACGCCAAGTTTTTCACACTTAACAACTGCCATTTCACACTTCCAATCCTTGGTTGCATCTAGTGGATTAAAATCAACCTTATCAAAGTCTTTAGGGTCAAATAAAAGACCTACTAGCTCCCAAGAAGGATACTTCTTGTTTTCAATTGCATCGTAGAGATCCTTTGTTAAGTGAGAGAAGTCTCTACCTTGTACTTCCCCTGCTTCTTTGGCAGTAAGTCCTTTGTCGGCCTGAAGAGATTTCCATCTAAACTTCACGTACTTAACAGCACCTTTATCCGTTACAAACTTATAAGCATGAACGCCATTTCCATCCATACCACCTAGGGTTCTAGGAGTTCCTTTATTTGAGAAAAGGTGTGTCCACATATGGATACTCTCAGGATGGTGTGCCATAAAATCAAAGATTCTATTTGGGTCTTGCCTGTTTGTTTTAGGATCTGGTTTTAGTGAGTTAACCATATCTGGAAACTTCATTGCGTCTCTAATAAAGAATACTGGTAGGTTGTTACCAACTAGATCCCAGTTACCTTCATCTGTATAAAACTTTGTAGCAAAGCCTCTAGGATCTCTTGCCGTCTCTGGTGAGCCCTTAGAGTGAATAACAGAAGAAAATCTAACAAATACATCTGTTGTCTTATTCTTCTTATTAAACACAGAAGCTTTAGTTAGATTTGAGAAATCACCATAAGATCTAAATACACCATGTGCACCTGTACCTCTTGCGTGTACAACTCTCTCAGGGATTCTCATTCTATCAAAACGAGCAAGCTTTTCTATTAGATGGGCATCTTCAAGTAAAACTCCTCCCATCTCTCCTGCTGTTTTAGAGTTTTGATTGTCACCAACTGGAGCCCCAGTCTCTCTTGTAAGTGTTTTTGCAGATACGCTTAGCGATA
>JAGSHJ010000488.1 GCA_023954595.1 Bacteriovoracaceae bacterium
AGTTGGTGATTAGGTTGACTTTGAAACGTAAGGTACGTCATTAGCATCAAAGGTCGAAGAATTGGCCATATCATGATCGCGCTTATGCTCTTCAGGAATTTCCCCTTTCAAAAAACAGCCACTTTTTAATATTTCCAAAAAGTCAGAGTACTCTTGTATTTCGTGATCACTTACTCTTCGTTTTATGTGTCTAGGATGAAGCTTTTCTAAATTATCTAACCCCATGGCCCCTAACATATGTGCAGCGGCTTTCACTGTTTCATCGTGGAAGCTTAAAACTCTCTTGTATTTATCATCTACAACGAGCCCTTCCATAAGGTCAGGGTTTTGAGTCGCAACACCAGCCGGACAATGATTTGAATTACACCGCAGAGCTTGTATGCAACCTAGTGCTAGCATCATAGATCTTGCTGCATAGATAATATCTGCTCCCAAGGCAATTCTTTTTAAAGCACCGAAACCAGTTGTTACTTTCCCCGATGTAATTATTTTTATATCTTTCCTAAGGTCATACCCTCTTAAAATATTATTTACTAATACAAGAGCATCGATTCCAGGAGTTCCAATCCAATTAGTAAACTCTAGCGGAGCGGCTCCAGTTCCACCTTCAGCACCATCCACGACAATAAAGTCCGGCTTAATTCCTGTTTCAATCATGGCCTTACAGATGGCATGAAACTCATATCTGTTACCAATACATAACTTAAAGCCAACTGGCTTTCCACCACTCAGTTCACGAAGCTTGCCTACAAAGTTACAAAGTTCTGTAGGAGTTTTAAAAGCGCTATGGCCAGGAGGAGAATTTACATCTCTCCCCATGGGTACACCTCTAATTTCTGCAATTTCTGGTGTAAGCTTTTCCGCAGGTAAGATTCCACCGTGCCCAGGTTTAGCTCCTTGAGAAAGTTTGATCTCAATCATTTTTACATTATCTAATTGAGATCTTTCTTTAAACTTTTCAGGGTCAAATCCACCTTCATTATTTCGACAACCAAAATAACCGGTTCCTATTTGCCAGATAAGATCTCCCCCGTACTTTAGGTGCCACTTACTAATTCCACCTTCACCAGTGTTGTGAGCAAACTTCCCTTCGGCAGCACCTCTATTCAGAGACATCACTGCATTTTTAGAAAGTGATCCATAACTCATAGCTGAGATATTAAATATTGAACAACTATAAGGTTTTTTACAATCCGGTCCACCGACCTCAACTCTTAAGTCATTCTCATCTACATGTAATGGAGATAATGAATGAGCAACATACTCATAACCCGTTTTATAAACGTCTTGTTGAGTACCAAATGGCATAGTATCAAGAACTCTCTTGGCCCTCTGATAGACAATCGATCTTTCTTCTCTACTGAATGGTTTTCCATCAGTGTTGTTTTCAATAAAGTATTGATTAATTTCAGGTCTGATTGACTCTAGGAAGTATCTAAAGTTTCCAAGGACAGGGAAGTTTCTTCTGATCGCTTGTTTAGTCTGAAAGAAGTCGATGAAGCCAACGACAAAGAGAGGCCCAATTACTGCCCACATCAAATTGCCCCAAGGGAAAAAGAAATGAAAAAGTACGCTCAATGCGAGAAAGAAAATAAAGCTACTTACAAAAACTGATCTTGTTCCAATATCCATAAATGCCTATCGACACATGGAAGGTCACGCTTAAGTATTTATAAATTGGTAAACAAAGTACCGATCAATAAAGGAGATTGAAATTTCCGACGATATTCCTCTCTTACTTATCTAATTCGATCTGGAAAATCTGTAAAGACACCATCAACACCTTCTCTTGAGAGAATATTTGCTAATCCTTTAACAGTGTCGACGTACGGTGGAAGAGAATCATCTCTAAGAGTGTAAGTATGAATTTTGAGACCTAACCCTTTTGCTATTTTCGCTAAAGGAGTCATTTTATATGACCTGCCAACAGGTTTAATTAATTGTGGAAACCATGGACCAATACCATCTGCATATTTTTTGACTTCCTTAAGTCCTTTAATCGTTAACATCTTTTTAAAGTCATCTGGACTTTCCTTCCAAGAGTTATCACCTATCAACTGAATAAGAGGAAACTTCGGATTATACCTTCTCTTAAACTCTTTTAAGGCAACAGAATCAAAACATTGAACAATGACTTTCTTCTTTCCACTGGTAATGACAAATGCTCCAGGTATTTCTTTAAAATCGACGACTTTTGCAATAGGGATTCTTCTACCTTGATTATTTAAGATATGAATTTTACTTAATGACTCTACTTGCCCC
>JAGSHJ010000484.1 GCA_023954595.1 Bacteriovoracaceae bacterium
CGACGACCTTCTTTTTAAAACAGTGCTTTTGCAAAAACAGCTTAGACCAAGTTCCTATTGGCTTTCTATCAAAGGAGAGCTGAGCAAGCTCCGGGGCGTCAATAAAGGCAAGTCTGATCTTTAAAGGCCTATTATTGTAGATAACCTCGACTGTATCCCCATCAATAACCCTCTCACACCTGGCCTTTATGCGCTTTATTCCTGATAAAGGCAGAAATAAAAACAGGGGAAGCATACAAAGACATAAAATCTTTACCACTACCAACTCCTTATGTTTCACAATCGTCTCCTTTGAGTTAGTATCCCCTTCAAATCAAAGGAAATTTACAAAAGTACAAGCTATGGAAATTACAAAAGAAATAAACAAGAACTTTAAATATAAGCTTATCCATAAGGATAAACACTGTAATGCACGTGCTGGTGTGATCATTACACCTCATGGTGAGATCCCAACACCGGTATTTATGCCAGTTGGAACTCACGGTGCAATCAAGGCACTACAGCCTAACCAGTTAAAGGAAATGAATATTCCAATTATTCTTTCCAATACATATCACCTGCATTTAACTCCAGGATCTGATCTTGTTAAAAAAGCTGGTGGCCTTCATAAGTTCATGGGTTGGGACAGACCGATCCTAACTGACTCAGGTGGATTTCAAGTATTCAGTCTTCAAGGCAACAGTATTACTGAAGAAGGCTCACGCTTTAAAGGTCCAAAGGGTAAAGACATCCTTCTTACACCAGAGACATCAATCCAAATTCAACAGAACCTTGGTTCTGATATCATGATGGCGTTTGATGAATGTATTCCATATCCTGCAGACAAAAAGTACGTAAAAAGATCAATCGATAGAACTCATAGATGGCTTGATCGTTGTATCAAGACTTGGGACAATCCAAACCAAGCTCTTTTTGGAATCATTCAAGGCTCTACTTATAATGAATTTAGAGATGAGTGTCTGGAAGAAGTTGTTAAGCGCGACCTTCCAGGTTATGCAATCGGTGGCGTAAGTGTAGGCGAAGGCCCAGAGCTTATGGAGAAAGCTGTTAAATACATCGCTCCTAAGATGCCTGAGAACAAGCCTAGGTACGTTATGGGTGTTGGCATGCCAGAAGATCTATTTATGATCTGGGAAAATGGCGTTGATATGAGTGATTGTATCATTCCAACTAAATTTGCTCGTGGTGGAACTCTATTCACTAACAGAGGTAAAATTAGAATTACTCACAAAAACTACAGAAGGGACTTCTTCCCTATAGAGCCTAATCTAAACGATTACGTGAATCAAAACTTCACAAGGGCCTATATCAAACACCTTTTTGACTCCAATGAAATCTTGGGTCAAATTCTTGCGACGGCACATAATATCGCATTCTACAAATCCTTGGCAGACAGAGCACGTGAGGCCATACTAGAAGATAGATTTCTAGATTTTAAAAAGGAGTTTCTAGATGGATACACTCGCCAGGATGGTAAAAGGTAGTTTACTACTTACAGCTCTAATTTTTCTAACGTCATGTGCAGGAGTTGTGAAGGTACACACCCCTGCCCCACTTTTCATGACAGCAGAAACCACAGGAAAGACTTTAGGTGGTGAATTTCTATTCAGCTCACTCAACGGAACTGAAGGCTCACTCTTATTAGAGTCTGACAGTCTTGATGACCCATTAAAACTTCGAAACGATGTTACTCCTCTTGGTATGCACCTTGGAGTTGGAATCGTTGAGAAAGTTGATTTCTATCTTAGAAGCTCTTTCAATGACAGTCCCGGTGCTCTTGGCCTTAAGTGGCAAGTGTATGGCAAGACTAAACAAGAGGCACAAAAAGGCGATCATTCAATTGCTGTAATTCTTGGTGGTGGATCAACTCAGTCCGAAACTGAATCCGACGATTTATTTGATGATGACAACGACTCGGACTATGAGGCAGAGACAGACCAAACTCTAAGAGAAATCGGTGTGATCTATAGTTATAGAAGTGGCGACGATTCTGTTACTTACTCTAGCTTAAGACTTGGAACTCATGACGTAGAGGTAGACATAAAAAAAGACTCTGGCACTCCTTCTCTAGCAGGAGAAACATTTGAAGCTGAGACAACTTTTGTAAATGCTTCCGTTGGTGTTCGTAGGTACTGGAAGAGCATGACTGCCTCTTTAGAACTATCAGCTCAAAATACAAATTGGACCAACAATAAATCAACTACGTTTGCATTTCTTGGCGGTGTCCTAGGTTGGCATTGGGACTAATACAACTTTTTCTACTTTTTCTTATAACAGGTTGTGCGGGAC
>JAGSHJ010000070.1 GCA_023954595.1 Bacteriovoracaceae bacterium
ACTAGGGAGTTCATATATGACTAAGGCATGAGCAGGGTATATCCAACATAGCGTTTATTGATTTCACTGACATAATTCACAGGCTCAATCTTGCGCATCTTCACCAAGGCAAGTTCGACATTCCTAAACCAGATATCAGGATTGAGTCCCATCTTTTTGGCAATTTTACGTGCCTTTTCTAGTCTGCCAGGACCTGCGTTATACGCGGCCAGTGCTAAGCGAATCTTTTTTTGTTTCGGTAGGCCTTTGAAGAAGTTGTCACGAAGCCAACTTAGATATTTAACCCCTGCATGAATATTATTTTCAACGTTTTTTATTCCACGGATTTTTCTAATATTTACGTAGGGTTCATTAGCAGTTGATTGTTTTACCTGAAATAACCCTATGGCACCCCACCTATTAACGACGGCAGCATTAAATCTTGACTCTTGAAAGGCCAATGCGGCCAATAGTTTCCAGTCCCAGTCGTATTTTTTTGCATATTTTTTTAAAAGCTTGTCGTAAGGGGATATTTTGGACTCACCACTATTTGCGTTGTTAAAGGCAAGAACATCATTGAAATACTTCGAGTCATATATATTTCCAAGAAAGCTTCCTTCCTTAACCTTTGGAATAAAAGAATTTAAGGCCTCAAGTAATTTCACTGAATCCTTACGAGTGGCGAAAGCGATATTTTCTTTGTTGTCGATAAATGGCTGCACAGAGCTCATAGCAAGATCAGGATACACCTTGGATGCCACTTCAAAGATGTTGGAATCTATTAGAGTGTAATCGTATTTACCTTTAACAAGAAGCTCCAGCACATTTTCAGATGATAGGCTCTCATTTACAGCGCTCGCCATGAAGAAATCTTGTTCATTTTTTTGATTCCATAGTTTTAGGGTTTCGTAGTAACTACTACTTTTTCTGACGGCCAACTTTTTATGAAAAGGAGACTCGTCTACTAGTTCCTTTCTTGTAACTACTAGCTCTTGAACCTCACGTAATGGATTTGAGAAGGCCACAAGTTCTTGCCTAGACTCTTTAATCGTGAGGTTTGCGGCAATCAAATCACCTTTGCCGGACAGAAGCATTGGAATGAGTTGATCATAATCCACTGGAATCATCTCGAATTGAATCTTGAGTTGTCCTTTCTTTACGTACTTATTATTCAGCATTTTTGTGAACTCTTTCATAAGCTCGTACTGATAGCCGTAGTGCTTTCCTTGATAAATGTAATAGTCAAACGAGCTCCTAGAAGTAAGGACTCTAAAGTAGCGTGCCTTAACAATCTCTTCGAGGTCGTTATATTCACGATCTTGGATATGACCTTTGAGATCACTTGAAGCAATACTCACGAGCGACCAAAGACCTATTAAAAGAAGTAATTTCATCTCGCCTCCCTTGCCAAAATATTTTGCCAAACATCAAGCGACAGTGGAGCACAATGCCCACCCCAGTCCAACAAGTAAGCATCTTCTATACTACTCCATCCCTGAGGTTCATTTATAAAGTCATCCTTTGAACTAACAATATTGAGCTCAATTCCAGAGGCCCTCCACTTTTTTACCCAATTTTTAAGTTGAAGCTTATGAGGTTCTTTTTCCATGGCCGCAAAATAGTGTGGATTGTGAAACTCAACAAACTCACCAAAGTTTGTAGGTTCACTCTCCCTCTCTACGCCTTTGAGTTCACTAGAGGTCTCATAGGATTTAAGCATTCCAACAAGAAAACCTTTTTGAAATAAATAAGCACCGAAACAGCGAGCATCATCTTTTGACACATTTTGAGGTAGATCTTGCCAGACGTAATGTTTAATAAAGCTTGGAATCTTTAAAAACATATAACATGACTCGTATGTCGATTTACTTGTTTTAAACTTTTGATTAAAGCCTTCAAGGGACTTCTTAACATCTAGTGGTGGCCACAAAAGAATCACTTTTGACAAGGCCCCAAAAAGCTTTGGATAGAGCTTTCTAAATTGAATAGAACTTGAGGCCACATAGGTGCCTAGACTCTCCCCTATAAAGGTAATAGATTCAATATTGTCTTGTCCTATACGATCTACAATATTTTCACTTGCTGCCAAAGATACATGTACATCCAGATCAATTGCGTTTGAGTCGGAGTACTTAGGTCTTGATTTAATATAGTTCTTATTCAAAAAGTTTGGAACAACACCTACGTGGAAGTCTCTACTTTCAAAGATGTTTGTAATATACGCTGATATTTCGCCTTCATGTGATCCAAAGATCCCTGGAAAGAATATCACTAGAGGTGCTTTCTTTTTGTTCTTGTAGCTATAGACTTTGAGTTCATCCTCAAGCATGGGGTGCTTTATTTTAAACTCTTCCCCCTTTAGATCGTCTGCGCCGAAGGATCTCTTTAATGCTCCCCAAAGGGTCATAAAATCTGATTGTTCATACTTGGCCGCACCTTGAAGTGAATTAAACTCTTTGAGAGTTTCAGGAGACCAGCCGTAGGCAAGATTCAGACTAAATGTGAGCAACAACGTTAGAGCTTTCATAAGGGAATATTATACATGAAAAAGCGAAAGAATTGGGAATTGATCAGCCACATTGTATTCGGTCAAAAGGGCTGCCTTTTAAAAATTTATTTAAAACAGCCCAAAAAACAGATACTTGACAAGGGTTGTCATTTATTCAAAATGCTTCATAATATAAGTATGAAAAATAACAAAAAAATGCAGTGGGAACAGGCCTTGCAAACTTGCATGCCGATCATATCAAAGCTTGCTTCGCAACTATCAAGAGTGCCAAACTCTGTGATTGACCGAGATGATTTGATCAACTGCGGCCTCATAGGACTTATGGAAGCAACCAAGGCCTATGAAGCAGGAAAGGATGTGAAATTCTCCACATTTGCATACTTTAGAATTAAAGGATCTATGCTTGATGAGATTAGAAAGTATCAGACACACAAGCGTAATGTTTTAGAAAAACATAAAAAGATTCAGGAAGCAAAACGACAAATGCTTCACTCAAAGCAAGAGCAGTCTCTTTCTAAGACTTGTGGCCTTTCCAACAAAGAGATCGAAAAGATTAATAAAATCGTATCAGTGAGATTAGTTGATACAGATATCAATAAAGTCAGTAATGAACAAAACACACCTGAAAACGTTGTTCAATTAAAACAACGTAATGAAACACTTGAGAAGGCCGTTTCAAAACTCCCTCAAAATGAGCGCAATGTAATCAATTTTCGCTTTCATAGAGAGCTCAGGCTCAAAGAGATTGGACAAGAGTTGCAATTAAGTGAGGCACGCATTCATCAGTTGGAGAAAAGTGCTTTATTCAAGCTTAAAGACCTCTGTCAGGATGATGATCTGGACATTGCCGCCTAAAATAGGTTGCACCTTTGTGTAACTTTAATTTTACAGACAAATATAAATGATATCAAAGCATGTTAATGCTTCAAAAGTACCTTGTGTGATACCATTTACGCATGGAACAATTATGTAGCGTCTTTCCATTGTATAACTCAATCACTCTCAAGAAGATACCACTGCCCTATCATGTGTTTGAACAAAAATATATCCAGATGATGAACGACTCGTTTCTTACAAACCAACGAGTGGCGGTTATCCCTCCAAGAGGAACAGACTTTAATAATAGAATTTGTATTGCGGGCATCCCGATGCTACTTCAAAAATATGACGATGGCCGAATGGATGTCGTCATTACGGGTGTTGAAAAAGTCAGACTGGTAGAACAGACCCAGACCTATCCATACATGCAGTATAAGTATGAGAAAATATTTGAAAACGAGAAAGTTACTCTAAAAGAAGATCTCTCCTTACTAAGAGAGCTTCTATGGAGTGAAATATCCAAACAACCCCACTTTGAGACCCAAAAAGCGCAGCTTAGAAAGATTTTGCAGGACCCAGAATCCATCATAAATTACACAACTCTCCTATTAGTTAGAAACATCCAAGAAAGAGAGAAGCTGATGGTAATTAACTCATTTGACGCCAAAGTTAAGACCCTAATAGATACCTTGGCACCTAAGCGCTATGATCTATCCCCCTTCCTACATCCAATTATAATGGATGATCACCCCTAAATAATAGCTAGCTTGATTCGAAGCCCTATTATTGGTATCAATAAGACATGAATTTAAAAGATATCAACTGGAACCAAATTTATTACTTTTATGAAGTGGCCAGAAAGCAATCACTTAAGAAGGCCTCTAAAGTCCTTGGCGTTTCAAGTGCCACATTGAGTGAGCATATTAAAAAGCTAGAAAAGACCCTTGGCTTTGATGTCTTTCATAGAAACCATAAAGGACTTATCCTCACTAAAGATGGGGATAGTTTATTTCAATATACAAAAGATATGTTTGAAACCGGTCTTAGAATGGTGGATAGTATATCGACCTCAGACCTTGGTGGTTACCCTGTTAAAGTTGGAGTACTAGATACTGTCAGTGATTTAAAATCTCTTCAATTCGTTTCCCAGTACTACGATACATACGCACCCTACGGCATTGTTCATACCGGACGTGAGTACAACTCTGACAAGCTTCTAGAAGCATTGCTCCAAGGACAATTTGATTGGATCATCACTACATCAAAGCCTAAAGGCAAGATGATTGACTCTGCCGAAATCGATAAATTCACAATAGCCTTTTGTTGCTCAAAGCATTTGAAGGATAGATTCAAAGAAGAGATAGATATGTTCTCAGCAGTGCCTCTAGCACTTAATAACTGGGACCACACTCTCAATAAAAATGTGATCAAACATCTGCAAGACCACAATGTAAGCGTTGAGGAGATTCTTGAAACCGATCACAGAGAGCTTGCTCTTATGCTAGCAGAGAGAGGCCGTTGTATTACGGTGGTTGATCGTGAAGTAATTAAAGAACAGGGCTGGCTTAGTAACATTCACATCTTTGACCTGGCCGATGAACCAATTGAGATTCCAATCTACTGTGCCTGGAAAAAGTCCACAAACAAGATGATCGCCACTCAAAAGCTTGAGCAATTGATTCATATGTCCACAAAACCTATAGAATACAACAACCCTGAGTTGATGATTAAGATTGCGGAGATACCAAAAGACAAGCTTCAGGACAAAAAACAAAAGAAGTAACTAAATTCTTTTAGTTGTTCTCTTTTTACGTTGTAGCTTAAGTCTTCGCTTTTGAGCTTGCTCCATCTTCTCTCTCAGTGCATCTGATGGCTTTGTATGGTGTCTTCTGCGTTTATACTCTTTGGTCACCCCATACTGATCACACAATCGTTTGAACTTTTTGATTGCACTTTCTGGCCTAAATTTTTCGTCAATTACAATTTTTACTATTTCATTATTCCGACTCATGTTACGTTTCTAACATCACATACCGGTGGGACACAAAAGAAGTGATCCAACCATTAGGAATTGCCTAATTATGAAAGATTTAGACCAACAGCAGGCCGTAAAGGCGACCATGACCTGGCTAGTGGATGTCGTCATTGGCGAGAACCTCTGCCCCTTTGCTAGGGAGCCCTTGGAGTCAAGCAAGCTTGAGATTGTCTCCTGTTCGGAACATGAACTAATGGCAGTTCTTGGACAGAGCCTTGAGAACATAAATAATTCAATTTATGAGACTGCGCTAGTGGTTCTAAATAACGATGTTGATTTTAAAAACTTCTATGAGCTATTCTGTGATATAGAATTTGCTTTTGAGCAAAATGAACTGGACCAGACTTTTCAACTCGTGGCCTTCCACCCTGACTTTGTTTTTGAAGGTTTAGATCAAGATGATCTTGCTAATCTAGTTAATAGATCTCCGCTACCTACGATCCACATTTTAAAACGTGAGTCTTTTGATAATTTAAATTTAACTGAAACTTCAGGCGAAGACATAAGCAAGGCCAATGAAGAGCGTTTAAAGTCAAAGTCGCCAGAACAGTTGAAACAACTCTTTCCTTGGCAAAGGTTCTAAAGAGTATCTGCCGGGTGGATTACCGAACAATATTTGGATATAGTAACATTATGAAATTATTTATTATTTGCTCTGCTTTATTGATTAATACTACTTTTGCTCAGACTCAGAAATTCATCTGTACTGATGGATATGTTTCTAACTTGAGAGCCGATGCGCAGGCAGACGCTGCTCTAGTGACTCAACTTCCAAAATACACTCCTCTAATTGTATTAGAAGAGAAAGAAGGTTGGACTAAAGTGAAGTCCAAATCTTTTGAAGGCTGGATTTTTAACAAGCTTCTAGACAGTAGCTATAGCTGTGTTCTCTCTACTAAGTCTTATAAAACTCATGAGAGCTACACTTCAAGAACCGTTCACAAGTATCGTGAAAACGTATTAACTGGTGAAGGTTTTAGAATTCTTAAAACAGAAATGGGAATGACTCAGGTTAAGGATAAAACAGGAAATGTTTTTTGGCTTGAAAACCACATCCTTTGGCCAAAGAACAATTTAATGTCTTTATCAATCTAGACGTAAGTATAGATTACACAATTACCCGACTCTCTTGAATCAACAGAAAGCCATGGAGCTGTTTCTTGAATCAGAGAGTTGATCCCTCTTCCTCTTGCCACCACATTGAAACTAATTTTTTGATCGGCCAGTTGATCAAGTTTGGCTATAAGCCTTTTCATATCAGGTAGATTTCCAAAGTCATAAATAAAATAATGATCCGCTACAGGTAGCTCAAAATCATCACTTGCGATGTTGCGACCAAAGAGCTTAGCGCTATCTAGTTTAAGATCAGCATATGCTTGGTTGCCAACATCAACACGCTCTTGTGCCATCTCATAGCCTAGAAACTCACACTCAGGATATAGATGTCCCATGATGACACCCATTCTTCCGTAGCCAGCACCTAGATCAATGACCCTCTGTCCTGGGGAGAGCTTCATATCATCTAAAAGTTCACAAATTTCAGCATAGGGAGTTTGCAGTTGTGCCGGATTAAGCCCTACCCATGTAAGGGATCCATCATGAAGTGCGGCTGACCAAGACTCCACAGTCCCACCAGACTGGATTGCCTGTGCTTTTTGACGAAGAAGCTTTTCAGTATCTGAGACTGGAATATCGAGGATATTATCAATTAGGCTCGAATGTAGCTGAGCATCCTGATAATCATCCATTGGAAAGCGAAAGAACTCCTCATCATTTATGGTGTCCTTTGTGCGTTGCTCCCTATTTTGGGCCAAATGCCTATAATCGTCTAAGCTATTCAATTTGCGTTTGTTTTCCATGCTTTTTGCTATCTTACTCAACGCAATAGTTCAAATTGTATTGAAAACCTGATATGGATAGACCTTCATAAATGACCAGGATTACAATGAATTATACCAATGAATTTTTAAAAGAAATGCCAAAGACTGACCTTCACCTACACCTAGACGGCTCAATTCGTCTTGAAAGTATGGTTGAGATGGCTCGCAACTCAAAGCTTGAGCTTCCGGCCTCCACGCCAGAGGGACTTAAGGAGCAGGTTTATAAAGAGAAGTACGCAAATTTAGGCGAGTATTTAAGAGGCTTTCAATATACTTGTTCAATCCTAAGAGACATGGAAAACCTTGAGCGTGCAGCTTATGAGCTTGCATGGGATAATATAAATGAGGGCGTAAGCTACATTGAGCCAAGGTTTGCGCCACAGCTTTTAATGGATCCTGAAAAAGGCATCGAAATGGAAGAGATTCTAGTTCGAGTGAATAATGGATTAAAAAGAGCGCAAACAGAATACAACAACTCCGATGCAGTTAAAAAGGATGGCCTTCCAGGTTTTCATTACGGAATTATCTGTTGTGCGATGAGGGCCTTTGGTCCAAATGGTTACTCTCCATATTACACAAACTTTTTCTCATCACTTAAATACTTAAAGTCTTCCCAGGTTATCGCAATGGCCGCAATGGAGCTTGCTCGTGCAAGTGTAAGTCTTAGAGACAACAAAGGACTTCCAATCGTAAGTATCGACCTGGCAGGTCAGGAAGAAGGATATCCTGCCAACAATTTTCGTGAAGCATATGAATACGTACATAAGAACTTCATGCATAAAACTGTGCATGCAGGTGAAGCATATGGTGCAGAAAGTATTTTCCAGGCAATTACAGAGTGTCATGCAGATAGAATAGGCCATGGTTATTCTCTATTCATGCCTGAGAGGATTTTGGATCCATCAATCACAGATAGAAACCGCTACATCAAAAATCTTGCTTCTTTTATTGCAGATAGAAGAACTGTGATTGAGGTTTGTTTAACAAGTAATATGCAAACAAACCCAGAGATCAAAACTCTCAAAGAGCACAAGTTCAAGGACATGTTAGAAAACCGTATGGCCGTAAGTATTTGTACTGACAATAGACTTGTCTCCAATACAACCGTTACAAACGAATACAGACTTGCTGTGGACAACTTTGACATCCCTCTAAAGCGTCTAAAAGACATTGTGGCCTATGGCTTTAAAAAGAGCTTCTTCCCAGGAAGCTATGTTGAAAAAAGACAATATGCAAAGACTGCAATGGAGTACTTTGACAAGGTTGCGGCCAAGCACGGAGTAACAAAATAATGAAGTCCAAGGCCTACACTCTTACTCTTGATCAAGTGGAGGGAGAACTAAGTTCTCTAGGAAACAGCATTGATACAGCTGGACTTGTTTTGAACCTCATCTACAGAAGTAGACATAAAAGTTTTGAGCAGTTCACACAGTTGTCGAAAAAGGCCTCTGAGCATTTTCAAAATAATTTTGGGTATGAGCTTCCAAAAGTCATAAGACGCCAAGACTCCACTGACGGCACAGTAAAGCTTCTATTAGGTCTTGAAGACGGTGAAAGTGTAGAGTCGGTTCTTTTGCCTTTTTATAAAAAATACACTTTGTGTGTATCTTCTCAAGTAGGCTGTGCAATGAACTGCAAGTTCTGTTTCACTGCAACTCAGGGTTTTAAAAGAAACTTAAAAGCTCATGAGATCATAGGCCAAGTCATGAAGGCCAAAGAGATCCTTAAAGAGATGGGTGAAAAAAGAGATATCGCCAATGTCGTATTTATGGGACAGGGCGAGCCACTTCATAACTTCGATGCACTTAAAGAGGCAATCCACATCTTAACAGAGCCAAAAGGCCTGGGACTTGGAAAAAGAAGCATAACAGTGTCTACTTCAGGCTATTTGCCTGGTTTAGAGCGATTTGAAGAGCTAGGAGGAGTAAACCTTGCCCTATCCCTTCACTCCACAAGAGATGATGTGAGGAGCAAGCTCATTCCAATCAATAACCGCTACCCTCTAGACTCAGTACTTGAACAGATAAACAGATTGAAGCGTCATGAGAGACAAACAGTTGAGTATGAATACTTACTTATAAACGATCTGAATGACTCTAAAGACGATGCCAAAGATCTTGCTAGAGTCTTAATGGAAAGAACCCATATGATTAACATCATCCCGTTCAACCCTTTCCCAGGTTCAATATTTGAAAGACCTAAACCTGAGCGCGTAGAAGAATTCAAACAGTGGCTTGTTGAAGAAGGTGCTAGAGTTATGGTTAGAA
This sequence comes from Bacteriovoracaceae bacterium, assembly GCA_023954595.1. Lineage (GTDB taxonomy): Bacteria > Bdellovibrionota > Bacteriovoracia > Bacteriovoracales > Bacteriovoracaceae > UBA845. Next base: position 9,490 of record JAGSHJ010000070.1, read on the forward strand.
AAACCAAGGGTGATGATATCCTTGCGGCCTGCGGACAATTAAAATCTTAAAGGAGAGCATATGAAAATATTAATTACAGGAACAAGCTCTGGAATCGGACTTGGACTTGCAAAATATTTTAGTGAGAATGGACATGAAGTTTACGGGATAAGCAGAAGAGCTTCTGACATCCAAAATGAAAACTTTCACCACCTACCTCTAGACCTCCTAAATTATGAATCTGTAAAAAAAGAGATTCCAAACTTCATTGGGGAAGCTCAGGAATTTGATCTAGTAATCCTAAATGCTGGTGTACTTGGAAAAATTCAACCAATGGCCAAGGCAGAACTTTCTGAGTTAAAGCACACAATGGAGATGAACCTATGGTCTCAAAAAGAGCTTCTAGATGTCTTACTATCATGTGTAAGTGTTAAAACGGTTATAGGTATTTCATCCGGTGCGGGTGTTAACGGCAATCTTGGCTGGAGTGGATATAGTCTATCAAAGGCCGCGTTAAATATGCTTATTCAACTCTATGCTCAGGAATTTAAACAAACAAAGTTCTATGCCTTTGCCCCAGGCCTTGTTGATACAAATATGCAGGATCATCTTTGGGAGGTTTCTGAAGAGAAGTATCCATCAGTTAAAAAGCTTCATGATGCTCGTGGAACACAGAATATGCCTAGGCCTGAAGAGTTTGCAATTAAGTTTGAAAAAGCTCTGCCAGATCTTCTAAAGCTTGATTCTGGCAAATTTGTAGATCTGAGGAAGATGTAAGACTCAGCTCACTAAAGCTTGTTCAGTTCTCTTAATTTAGAAGTTTTACAAGAACATAAGGCTGTATAATAAGAAAGTCGAAATTCTTCTCATGAAGTGTTTCTGAGTATTTTTCAGAGTCTTCATCCTCGACCTTTGACAGCTCTTTGTTATCAAGCCAAAGCTTAACCTTGGATGTGTCATCAGTCGCAAGTGCAACCCCAACATCAGCAAGCTCAACTCCCCTTACCAGGAAAACAGCTCCACGCTCATGGTGATCTTTAAGCATCGCCCAAGAAGCTTGGTCGATTTCTTCTTTAAATTTTTCTACTAAT
>JAGSHJ010000303.1 GCA_023954595.1 Bacteriovoracaceae bacterium
CCGGCCTCTCCTTGAGTCCCTCTGCTTGAGTGGGATGTGGAGATATCAAACATTTGAGAAATCTTTTGTTTTTCAATCCCAGTTCCTTGATCGATTACAAAAATCTTCAATGCGCCATCAATCTTTTTAGATGTTAGTACCACTGTGGAGTCTGGATGGGAGAACTTGAGACTATTTGAAACAAGGTTTCCTAAAACGCTGTGACAAAATAGCTCCATATTTCCTGTAAGATAGATTTCCTCTTTTGGATAGTCGACCTTAAGCTTAACGTTTTTATTTTCAAACTGAGGTCTGAAAATTGTTTCAATTGTTGCAAAGGCCTCATGGAGATCAATGTCTTCAGCATAGAAGCGATTTTTATTCTCTGTCATGCTCTCCATTGATCTGATTTGTCTAATCGTTTTGGTAACTGTCTCCGCTGATCTTCTCGCTCCTGTTAGGTAGCGATGTTTTGCTTCTTCATCTACTTTGGGATTTAAAGAGAAGTCGAGGTATCCCATAACAGCACTCATTGGATTGCTGATGTCGTGTAAAACAATTCTAAATAGCGCTGACTTTTCCTCATTCACAAGTTCAAGTTGATTGTAGCGTCTGTTTAGCTCGCTAGTTTTCTGATCAACAAGGTGTTTTAATTTCTTCTTCTCGCCGGACTCAAGTAGGTAAGTGTGAAACATCGTTAAGTTGATTGAGCCAGCAATAATTAAAAGTATATGGACAACTAGTCCCCATAGTAAGTTTTCAACATCTGCTCTAAAAAAAGAAAAGTTAAAAATGTGAACAACAGAGAAAGGCAGAAAGACCAACATCAATTTATGATGAAACGTTTTGTACTCATCAGATTTAGACCAAGTTATTAGGCCCATCATATAAAGAGCTGGTACAGACATTGCTGCTGCTAACGGCAATGTTGTGAGTGTGAAATCATCCCATATGAATTCATTCACGCTGGCAACAATCCACGCACATCCAAACACAAATGCGAATTTTGAAAATGCAATGGTATCTGACTTTCTGTCTATAAAAAAAGTGTTGTAGATAATGCATAGGTTGAGCATGGTGAAACTGTACGGAATAGACATGGCCAAGTTGCCTTCCGAAAACACAGGGGTTAGCAGTAGTCCAACTAGTTGCACTAACCAATAGACTCCAAAGTTGCGAGTAACTTTACTCGGTTTTGAACGCCAATAAAGCGTATATATCAGCAGGTTCATCCCTACGATGAATAGAATTATTGAGAGTAAATAGGGGACGAGTAGTTCCACCTTGTCTGCATAAGACATCAATAATGACCTTTAGTAAGCTTTAAATAAATCTTAATTAAATATTCATACACCAAGCTCCGAGTAAGAAAGAAGTGAAATATGAAACAACGAATTTTTTACATTCAAAAAGTATGGGTGAAAATCAGTGGTGAATGACAAGTATTACTTTAACTTAATCTCCTTAAGGAACGCTAATGCGGCTCAGGCACGGTCTGTGAATATGGCCTTCAAGTTTTGGAAGGCAATGTGGAGACCATTCTTTCTTAATAAAAGTTTAGTTCAACCTAATTGGGAAGATGAGTTTTACAGACATGATTTTGTGGGACTACTAACCCATGACGGTCGTCCTGTTGGGTTTCATCTCTATGGACTTCAAAATCTACATATCGATTCTTGCAAAGGAACAACCTATATAAAATCAAACTTCAACGAAGACTTTTTAAACTCACTGGCGAGCAAAGATTTTAATAAGGCCATGTCTTTGAACTGGTTAACTATAGATGTCTTATTCTCCCAAAAACAGGCCAGTGTTTCATTAATTGAATTAATGGGAGGGCTAGGGCTTAAGGTCTGTGAGAGCTTAAATTACGACGTTACCATCGCGGCAATTAGAAATGATATCCCTCTTGCAAAAAAGTCGGTTAGTTTTGGTGGCGTGAAGCTTGGTGAGAAGCTTGTCTACGATACTCCGTGTGATTTGATTTATATACCTACAGAGTCACTAAATTTACTTCCTGAGAAGAGTTGCAAGCTAGTCGATAGCTTATGGGAACAAACTGAAAAAATTGAACAAATAGCGGCATAGATCCGCAAAGGAGTTAATGTGAACGTTAAGCAATTAGAGATTGCCCTAGAGAATGTGATTAAGAAAATGATCCAAGGCAACTTTGCTCAAGACAGAGAGACTTACATCAACTTTTTGGCCCAAACTTATTACTTTGTTTGTCACTCAGTTCCTCTTTTGAAAATGGCGATTAAGAACACTTCCAATGAAGAGTTTATCGAAAGATCCCTTGAACATATCAAAGAAGAGAATGGTCATGAAATGATCGCCCTTAGAGATTTAAAACGACTTGGAGCAAATATCCAGGACTATCCGGAGTGGAAGTGGACAAAGGATTTCTACGGTAAACAGTATGAGTTGGTTGCTGAAAATGGAGAAATACTTCTTGGATATATTTTAGCACTAGAAGGTATTGCTGCTTTAAGTAAAGAAGCAGCTGCTAGTGTTGAAAAGTCTTTTGAGAAGGGCAGCAAATTTGTAAAAATCCACGTTGAAGAAGATCAGGAACATTTGGCAAAAGTACTTAAACAAATCAAAAGATCATGTGTGCAAAAAGAAATTATAGATAATTTTTTTGATACTGTTTCTAAGTATGAAAGCTTTGTAGACCAGCTGGCAACAGTGCAACTAAAAGCCGCATAACAGCTTTTAGTTGTTGATGAATTTATTTATGGGAGCAATTACCGTGACGAACTTTGATGTTTTTCAGGTGTGCAAGAATTAACATAATTGAGCCAATCATTGTAAGCCCGTAGTGAAATGCTAGGGGCATAGAATCTTCAAAAAATATTGCTCCCAAAATTAACGCCACACCGGCAACCGCAACAGCAATAATGTCTTTATGGCCGTGTTTCTTACAGTGTGGAAGAACCGCCGCTCCCACTAGTCCCACTACAAGAACTGCAAAAACTTCATGGGTTTCTTCATTGAAAACTTCTTTAAAACTAGGAAAGAAGAAAATCACAAATGGAGTGGCCACACAGTGGATCAAACATACGGTTGAAGCGCAAACGCCAAATCTATCTAATAATTTACTCATATCTTTCCTTTTCGCAGTTATATACAGCAATTCCCTTCCTTTGGCGAGAAGGGTGTTAAAAAAATTGACACCGTGAAAAAATTGACAAAATTGGCCTTGTAAGTACCTGATTTTAGAAGTCAAACTTGGCATTTAGATTGCAATTTTAAGGTCTTAAATAAAGGGATCTTATGCGAATTACAATGTTTATGCTTCTTACATTCATTACTAGCTCAGTGCAGGCAGTTTGTATGACTAAAAGTGATGCTAATGCTTACGGCTGTATCGCTTCTGGGGATTCTCAGCAAAACAAACACTGCTCAAGCGAACACGGTAAAAGCTTTAAGGCCTACTACACTGACAATATTTGTACTGAAGAGTTAGCTCATGGGCTTCGTGGCCAAAGCTTTTCAGGATCTGAGACCCAGGAAGTTCAAGCAGCTTGTATGAGTTACGAGCAAGGTGTTGCAAATGGTTGTAATCTTTATGATTACGATGCAGCTTACAACTACTGTGCAGATAACTTCGGCATCAGATACATTCCATTTATCCCTGAAGGAAAGAACTGTTCTATTGAGAAAGCGGCCAAGCTCAGAGGAGAGTCGTCTGCAGAGCTTTTAATCGATGGTCTTGCATCAGATATGGAAGAGATCGAGACAATTATGACTATGGTTGACCGTCAAGGTCTTGGTGCTGCTCTAGGAAAGAACAACTTTGAAGTAACAAACGAGTTCTACACAGACATTATCAAAAATCTTATGGCCAGAATGAACATGTTTAAAAAACTCATGTTCGAAAGAGGCCAGCTTAAGGTTCAAATAACAAGCCCTGACGTTGCAAAGTATATTAACTTTGCTTTCAGATACCTTGCTGTTCAAGCAAGACTTTACAAAGTTTATAGTGCGGCTGCTCATGAGAATCATTTTGTTCTTAAAACATATGACTTTGAGAACCTAGATTACTTAAACCTTGTTCTTAAAAAGGTTTATGGACTTGAGATTCTTGCAAAAGTTAACTACAGATCAAAAACGGTTAACAACGGTGAGAGTATTGAG
>JAGSHJ010000061.1 GCA_023954595.1 Bacteriovoracaceae bacterium
GGCATAGACGACACCTCGGGGCAAGTGAGAGCTTGCCCCTTTTTTTTTAGAGTATTTTATAATCTATAGGCTTAAATGAACCATTGTTAGACTGAAGTGCGGAACATGCCGTGAGTCCAACATACAAATCCTCAAGTGCTTCAATAATGATATAGTCCCCAGCTCGACTTTGCGGTGGTGCAACAGAAATTTGACCCTTCTCATCCATTTGGACATTCATAAATAGATTAAGCGTTGTGGGCAGGGCTTCGAGTTCGATACCTAATTTATTAAAGGCCCCTATCAAATTTCCCTCACATCCTTGGTGGGGATTCTTATCACCATAGATTATCTCAAACGTGTCTTTTGAGCATGGTGTAAGTAGAAAGTCGTGTCGCCCACAAGTATCCTCTACAATTTTGGCCATAGGCCTACTTTTACTGGAATAAAGTACATCGCCTTTTTCCATGTAGATCTTTGATAAGTAATCAATGGTTCTTCCGGAGGATAGATAGTCAGAGGGATCATTTTTCATAAAGCAAAAGAAGTCTGATACTTGCTCACCCTTGGGGTCTACAACTTTAACTTGTTGTCCCTTTTTGAGTATAAAACCATCACCTGTTCTAGGACTTATTGTTTTCATATCTACCTTTATTAAAAGTCTATGTGTTCATCTTCACTATAAGTGCGTCCAGTATACTGAAATATTTCCGATTTTTCTCCATAATCTGACAGCATTGGATTTCTCTCACCCTGGAGTCTCTCATCTCTTTTGCGAATGCGATCCCTGATCCGGTTGAATGTGTTGGCACTTCTGAGCTGTTCGAACTGCTCGTGAGGATTAAAAACAATAGCAGGATAATAAAAGCGACGAGCGACTCTTGGACTTTTTGGGTGTAAGGCCAGAATAAAAAGGGCCTCCTCCTTTAAGCTGTAGCTATACTTATCACTTTGAGAATCATCAGATACTCGCGGATCATGTTTATAGATGTTGCGATCGGTCTCTCGAAGTTTTTTCAGTAAATACCAAAAGCGCTGCTCAAACACTTCGAAGGTTGAGTTTTTGTAATTTGGAAATATTAATATGAAGCTTGCAAGCTTACTTTTTTGACTGCGAAAACGATCAATAAAACGGTACAAATGTTCCAAGCACTCTTGTTCATCGCCGTCAGTACTTATGTATGAATCAACGATACCTTTTCGAAATACTGCCTTGGCCATTAAACATGGAAAGTGTGACACATTAATAAAATCTCTTAATAGGGCCAATTCACTCATAACTCTAATGATTTGCAGGCTGCCTGTTTTGTAGTCTTAAAAGATAAGCGTCACTCTCCAGATTCTCCCTATCCCACTGCGCAAGCCAGGCCGCGCGCTCATAACAACTCTCCAGGAATTCTAGAATCATTGCCTCAGGTCTGGGGGAAGCAACTACCGCTTCATAAGGCAGGACATACTCTCCAAGATTGTGATGATAGAAACAACTATGGGGCAGGATTTCGCCTGATGAAAAGCCATCTGGTTCGGGATAGATATAACAAAAGAACGCGGGATGAGGGTAAATCTCATTGCCCGGCCAGAACCCACAATTAAAGACTTCTCTTGAGTAAGCCTCCTTTACGATTTTATCAGGCAGGTGTGGTACTCCACCAGGATGCTCTGGAGCATGCCTACCAGAAAACCTAGAACAGGCCAGGTCAAAGCTTCCCCAATAAAGTAGAGGCTCACTGGCCTTGCCTACAAAGCGGCTTCTAAACTTATTTAAGGCCAAATCAATTCGTACCAATGCTTGCCAAATATCCTGAGCATAAAATGGATCATATTCGCAGTGCTCGGTATCTTTTTTAAAAGGAATTGCATCAGGTAGCTCATTTGGCCTTGGTGTGAAGTGTGCTTCTACATTTAAAAACCGAAGGGTTTCCTTAACTCTTTCATAAAAGTCGGCAACAGACTCTGATCTGAGGTCTCTAGTGACGTGGGAGCCATCGCTAGTTGTAAAAGTGATGCTATGGGAGAGAAAATCAAAATCAATTGTTAGAGTTCTATCTCTGTCTGGGAAGGCCATCGTTGATATGCCGGAGGATGTAACCTTAAAGCTTGCATGCCATGAATGATTCAGACATGGTGTTTTATTGAGCTTAATCTTGCCGATGATTTGGAGCCATCGGTGCAGAGTAAAATAGGTATCTTTATATTCTTGATAATAAAGCTGTGGCCATTGTGAATACATAGTTGCCCCCCTCCAATGGGATGTCGCAAAATGTGTGCCGGCCACTAATTATTTAACTATGTACTGAGGTTTCCATCCATCAGATTGCGCAGTTTCTCTAAGGCACCTTCAGGCGGAGGACTATCGCTATTTCTTCTTTCAAAGTATTCCTTTTCACTAATTCCCATTAACCCAAGCAAATCTTCTAGCTTTAAATCCATCTTTAAAAATGCACTGTCGATTGCATCCCAACTCTCACGCCAACTTAAATTTGAAAGGTTCTTCTTACTCACTGTTGCTCCCCACGTTAAGGTTCACTTAAGAGCTTAAGTTTTAACTTTAAATTCACTAAACCAGCTAGTAATTACAAAGACTTAAGCATTCCTTAATAAAGACCAAGTGCCACCAAAATAGGCCAATCCGAATAAAGACTTCTTAATAATTGTGAATTTTCAACCTCTTAACTATTTTTCGTGGATTCTGATAAACTTAAGAAATGAGATTTTTTATATTGCTTTCATTGATTGTATTTACCTCCTGTTCATTACAACAGTTCAAACCCTACAGAGTCACTATAGGGCCTGTAGCAAGCTCCTCAGAGTTTAAACTCGAGCGTGATGGCGAAAGTGAAACAGTCCTATGTGTAGAATCAAGTGAGGACATCAAAGATGTAGAGAAATGCTCCGGAGGCGGGTTTAAAAAAGACCAGGCCATTGGCTATATTGAGCCTTGGATTGAATTCACCCCCAACTTTTTCGAAAGTAGCCATTTTGGTTGGTCCTACTTCTTTGCGTACAACCAATCCTCCACCACTCTATTAGAATATCCACTTGCCGGTGAAAAAACTCGAATTGATATTGAAAGATTCTCGCTTAATCCATTCGTATTTTATAATTGGGGGGACAAGATCTTTAAAGATGGAAAAGGCATGGCACTAAGAGCAGGCCTTGGAGCTTCTTTGAGTTACGTTTCAAAATTTGATTTAAAAAGAGATTCTACTCAAGAATCTTTTGAAGCTAGTAGAAAATTTAAAGAAGGGACATCCATCTTCGTAGAATACAGCTGGAACTGGTTTATTTTTCGAATAGAGCATTCGGCAGTCGAATACGATGACAAGAAGTTTAGAGATATTGAAAAAGACACCTTAAAGATTCAAACCAATAAGGTGTCATTATTGTATAGTTATTATTTTTGAGCGACTTTTTCTAGGCCTTCAGGTTTGCCTTCACCACAATAAGCGCAAAAGCTCCAATCAAGTTCAAGCTCTTCTCCACACTTAGTACAGTCTGGGTCTTTCTCATCATGCCAGTGATCATCTTTATGATAGATAATCTGACCAATGAGTATAAGGACAGGGATTGTTGTAGAAACTTGTTTAACAACAAAAATAATGGATCCCTCTACCCAAGCAGTCCAAGTTAAAATACCAAAACCTAATGCCTTGAAGACGTGATAGGTCATGGATAAATCTCGAACCTCTTTATGGACGTGAATTTTCCAAATTTGGAACCAATAGCTAACTGAAAGTAAAACAATAGCAATCCACGAGACTGCTTCTAAAAATGTTAAGTTTTCCATGCAATAATTGTCCCACTTAAAACTTGATCGGGATACTAAAAAAGCAAAGTGCTCAAGTACTATCAGCAAAAAATCTTATTTTTTCTTAATTACATCTCCAAAAGACCGAATAACAATGTCATATGAGCGTACTTCCCCTACTTTTTATATCTCTTAGCTTTATGACCTATGCTCATGGGCAATCATGCTCTGAAAATGAAATATACCAAAAGCTCAAGTCACTAAAAGTTAGCTGTGCCAATAAGAAAGTACATCTCACCTTTGATGATGGGCCAGACCCAAAAGTCACCCCCATCATTTTAGACGAGCTTAATAAAAGAGATGTTAAGTCGACCTTCTACGTATCTACAACTAACTTAGTGCCTGGTGAGATCAATGACACCCTTGTTTCGATGATTCGTACAGGCCATGTGCTCGCAAGCCATGGACATGAACACAGGGCACACGATTTACGCCTTCTTTCAAACGATGGCAAAACAGTGTGTGATTCTAATATTCTATCTCCAGCTCAGTCAGAGAGAAATATTGAAAGAAGTCATGCCCTGTTAAATAGTGCTACTCGAGGTCTATCAGAGCGACAAAGTCATAAATTGTTTCGTTTCCCCTATGGCAGAGGGTCTGCTCCATCGGCAAAAGAGCTTGCTCTGATCCTAGAGCATGGACAGTCCGATAGTGCATGTTCGTCGAAGGCCTTAAAGAGTGCTCACTCCCTTGATCCAGAAACATACAAAAAATCTATCAACGACTACCGACGCTTTAGAAGCAAGGCACTTCAAAGAGTACATGAGTCATCAAGAGACCATGTTGGATGGAACTTTGATTCTCAAGACAGCTCCACAAGTGTTGTGGCCAAGGCCAACTCTGATACTGATTGGTATGTGAAGCGCACACTCAAAAGAATGTGTGAAAATAATAGCGATGTCCTAATGTCTTTATTTCATGACAACAAGAAGGCCTTTAATGCGAAGGCCATAGGGCCAATAATTGATGCCGGAAGATGTCTTGGAATAGATTTTGTGAGCTATGATGAAATTCTTAAAAACAAAGAATACTTAAAAAACCGAGGGGTATTACAAGAGGCCCCTGATGAACAAAATGATGTTTTAGGACACTTTATTGAAGAGGTGTTGGATAAACAAAAGGTTAAAATTGTTGAAGTTCCAACTTGTGGTGAAGATCAGGCCAAAATTTCAGTCTCTCAATGCCTAAGTTCAAATGGTAAAAGCTACGCCCACTGCCAGGGCGAGAGCTCAATATGTGTTAATGGCAAATGGTATTCAAAGACCCATACTGAGGCCGTCACTAGATGTGGCCCACGAAGCTGCTATAGTACATATGCAAAAAGAACTTTCTCTCACTGTGAAGGCACGAGCTCAATCTGTGTAAATGGCGACTGGCTAAGCCCTAGAGAAGCGAAATCACAGTGTTCTAAATAAAGTGTCAAATATTTAAACACCCTCCTCGATGTCAAAAACTTCAACACTTAATTAAAGTTCATAGTAAAACTTTCAACGAACAATTTTAAAAAATCCTTTCATGCTTAAATGAATACATGAAAAAATTTACACTAATTACATCTTTGTTTTACCTATCACTCTCATGGGCAAATTTTGGCTCTCTAATGACTCCCTCCATAAGGGTCAACATTGGGACCGAACAAGAGCTCAAGGACACCTTAGCGGATATTTGTGATGCAAATACAGCTGTAAGTCTTTTTGACCAAGTTGGTAGAGGCAAAGTTGAAATCAGATTTTTAAATGACTATAACTTTGAAGATCCAAATACAGATGATCTTAGTAAAGTGAATGATGATATAGGAAAAACTCACGGTTTTAAGATGTCCGTGACTAAAAATATCGCACCTACTAAAGGTGACAAATATTATGTCACAATCTCCTACTCTACTGATCTCTATACTAATAGTAATAAACCTGAAGATTTTCAAAGAGACTATAGAGATGTCGTTTATAAAAAAGACGGAAAGTATTTTGCTGATGTTTATTACAAAGAAGAAAACCTTCTTAACTTACTAATAGGTAAGGTTGAGTCTAAAGACGCTTTTTACTGGAAAGCTGGTGTTGGATATCACGAACTAAATACTGAAGACACTTCGAGAGGAGTAATGTTTAGTGCACTGGCACAACAAAATTATTATCATAGAACAGTAAACAATGACATTGCTCAAATCTATAGAGAATACAACTACCTTCACCAAGACGCTTCTCAAAGAGGTCTAATGGTAGAAGGCCATGCAGGTATGGACAAAACTCTTTTTGAAAGCAGCCAAAATAGAACCTTTGCCAGAGCTGGTCTTAGAAGTAGATTAACTGCAGTTGAAGATGCAAGCTTTATTGGAGGATACCTTCACCTTGGACATGATCTAGTTCCTTATAGTGACTATATCCCTGCTGTAAGATTAAAAGCAGGAATCGAAGTTCAACAATACTCAGACTCATCAAACTATAGAGAAGCTTTCATTGAACTATCAACTGGTGGAAGACCTTTTCAAACAAAAATTAAATATGTTGTACCTCTAACGGATGATCCAGAGTATTTAAATGCACTTGCAGAGGATTTCCCAAAAAGAGATGAAACACACTTGCCTAAAGAACCTATCATTTGGATTGGTATTGAGGGCAGACTTCCGAACTAATAATAAGAAAAGAAATAAGGATAAATAATGAAACACTTAATACTTGGATTATTCCTGCTACTTGGACTTGCACATGCTGAAGAGTCTGCACCCGTAGCAACTTCATCTTTGAGGTTTAATTTCTCCTCTCTTGAATCAATGGAAGCTGCCGCAGAAGAACTTTTGGATGCTAAGACAGCTGCAAATGTTTTTGATGAGGTTGGGGCCAATGGTAAATTTGAGATGGTTTTTTCCAATGATTATGATCTTGGTGATCCTGCTTCAAGTAATTTTGATGAAGTATCAGATGATGTAGGAAGAACGCATGGTTTTAAGATTGCTTTTCACGAAAACATCGCTCCAATGGGACGTAAAGACCTCTACTATGTAACGATCTCTTATGAATCAAACCTTTATACAGACAGTAATAATCCAGAGGTTTTTCATAAAACTCCACTAGAGGTGATCTACGCTGAAAATAAACGATGGGTTGCTGATGCATACTTTAAAGAAGAAAACCTATTAAAGCTTTTAATCAGTAAATCAAAAACTAACGATGCATACTTTTGGACAATTGGTGGTGGTTATCAAGAACTAAATGCAGACAATGCCCAACGTGGTGTATTTCTATCAAGTCTTGGACAACAAAAGTGGTGGCACGAGACTTTGAATGCTGTGGGAGACGGCGCATTTAGAAACTATAACTACCTAGAACAAGAAGATGCTACCCAAAAGGGTGGATTTGTATCTGCAGAAATAGGACGTGACTTTACCCTCTATAACGGCGAATCAACACGTGGTTTCGCAAGAGTAGGAGCAAATTCAAGACTATCATCTATAGAAGGTGCAAGTTATGGAGGTCTTTTTATACAAGCAGGGCATGATTACAAGGCCTCAGAGTCTTCAAATATTCCACACGTTCGTTTTCTAATGGCCGCACAGGTGGACAAATATGCCGAAGGTGTTAATGCGTTTGCATTTGTCGAACTCTCAGTAGCTAGTGAATCAGTTGTTGGAAAGTTCAAGATCATTCAACCTTTAACGCAAGACCCAAAGTACCTCAACCCTCTTCCACAAGACTTCGAAGCAAGAGATCATGGGTTGATGAAGAAAGAGCCAGTGTTCTTTCTAGGTATTGAAGCGAAGTTTCCAAATTAAGAAAAAGTGTATTTTATAACAAAGGCCTACAGCACATTGACTTGAATAGGAACTCGGCCTCACAATAGAGGAAAAAGGAGTTCTTATGAAATTGATTGCTATGGCCACACTACTAATGTGCTCTCTTGCAGGGGCGGCAGAATTAAAGATCGATGCATTTTATTACTTAGACGGTGACAGTAGAACTGATAAAGCGGCCGAAATCTGCTTTTCTCTGACTCCTGCTCCACAGAACCCTGTGTTTGCTCAGGTTACTATCGACAAAGGTTCAAACACTGAAGGTTGGTATAACGCATTTATAGGCCCTAGAGGCAAAACTTGTGTTGTAGTATCTACTTGGAGAGGTTTGGGCGAGGTAACTATTCCTCAGGCGAAACTAAGTGTTTCTAAAAGCGCTTCTTCTAAAAAATAACAAAAAAATAGGCCTGATTAAACTCAGGCCTTTTTATTTTAACCTCGAAAACTTCTACGTCTTCTGGCCTTCTTACTCATGCTAACCTTTTTCTTTGGTTTAGCATTTCTTTTGCCGGCATCTGGGTGAAGTCCCAATTTTTCATGAAACGGCTGATCTTCATCGATATCGATTTTAAGTTTAATATGCTTTTGGATGTCTCTAAATAATCCAACTTCAGTTTCGTCACAAAATAAAATGGCAATGCCTTCTCTACCCGCTCGGCCAGTTCTACCGATTCTATGTACATAACTTTTAGGGTCTTCCGGTGGATTGTAATTGATTACGTGACTAACTTGAGGAATATCAATTCCTCTTGCAGCAATATCTGTCGCAACTAATACACGAATTTTCTGATCTCTAAAATTACCTAGAGCTCTCTCTCTTTGATTTTGAGATTTATTTCCGTGAATGGCAGCTGCTTGAATATCCACTTGGGCAAGTTTTTTAACGACTCTATCGGCCCCATGCTTTGTTCTAGTAAAGACAAGCATACTCTCGATAGTTTCATCTTTTAGAATTTCAATTAAAAGATCTGGTTTTTTAAGCTTGGCCACTAAGTGTGCTTTCTGTTGGATTTTCTCAACAGTAGTAGACTCAGGAGTAACCTCAACTCTTTCCGGATGCTTTAGAAGTGAGTTTGCAAGATTAGCGATATCTTTTGGCATGGTCGCAGAAAACAAAAGGGTTTGCTTGTCTTTTGGAAGCTTAGCAATAACCTTCTTAACGTCATTGATAAATCCCATATCCAACATACGATCTGCTTCATCAAGAACGAAAACTTCTAATTGATCATATTTGATGTGGCCTTCACTCATTAAATCAAGAAGTCTGCCTGGGGTAGCAACAAGAATGTCTCTGCCCTGTGCCATAGCTCTGACTTGAGGCTGTTTACCAACTCCTCCAAATACTACGGAGCTTGTTAGATTAAGCCCTTTACCATAGGCCTTAATATTGTCAGCAATTTGAGAGGCAAGCTCCCTTGTAGGTGTAAGAATCAGACAACGAACTCTTCGCTTATCAACTCTTACTGGATTTTTTCCAAGTCTATTTAAAATTGGCAGCGAAAACGCAGCGGTTTTACCTGTACCCGTTTGTGCTATCCCTAAAAGGTCTTTGCCTTTAAGTAAATGTGGGATGGCCTGGGCCTGAATAGGAGTTGGCTTTTCATAGCCTTTATTTGCAAGTGCTTCTTTTATTGAAGGCAGTAAATCTAGTGAATTGAAGTCAGACATTTATTATTCCAATGAGATATGTGTTTGAATGCGCACATTACCTATTATGGCGTGTTACGGCCAATATTTTATAGATATAGATCATATCTAACTTGTATTGGACGGGTATTGCGTCCATTATTTATTCAATTACAATAGTTTGGAGACTTAATGAGCAATTCTCTTTTAGGATTAATACTTCTACTTTCCACAACACTTATGGCCAACGCACAACAACCAGAACTAAAAACAGTCAAAAATCTAGATTTAGAGCGCTACCAAGGTCTATGGTACGAACTCTACAGGCTTCCAAATAGATTTGAAGAAGGCTGTATTAATGTCAGTGCCACCTACAAGATTAAAGGCCAGAAATTAGAAGTCGCAAATAAGTGCATTCTAGAAGCAACTGGTGAAGAGAAAATAGCAAATGGAACTGCATTTGTTGAAAACGAAACCACTCGAGCATCTCTAAAGGTGAGCTTTGTCCCATTCTTTCAGCGCTGGGGTCTTTTTGCAGGTGACTACAATGTCTTAGAAGTTGGTCCAAACTACGAATACGCCCTAGTAGGTTCAAAGGATAGAAACTATTTGTGGATCTTATCAAGAACTAAACAATTGGACTTGAGCATAGTGGAAGAACTAAAGTCCAATGCCATCAGACAAAGCTTTGACCTTAGCGAGTTGATTAAAACCCCTCAATCTTAACTACACCAAAACTTAGACGGCCATGGATTTCATCACTGGCCCATGTATATTCTCGAATCAAGTTTGCCACGTTATGGGAGGTTGCATGCAAGATAGAGAGAAGATTAACAAGTCCATAGAGATTAATGCCTCAAAAGAAAAATTGTGGGAAGTGCTGCTAAGTGAACATTTTTATCGTCAGTGGAGTTGCGCTTTTGCACCAGGCTCTTATGCAGACACAGATTGGAGTCTTGGATCTACAGCAGAGTTTAAAGGACCTTCAGAAGATGGGCTTTACGGTAAAATCATTCTCAATAGGCCATGTGAAGCAATCACTATAAAATATGAAGGCATTATCATAAATGGTGATAAGGATAATCAAAGTGAGGGAGCAAAGAACTGGATCGGATGTCTAGAGACCTACCACATATCTGAGATTAACCAGCAAAACTGTCTTCTATCAATAAGCCAAGACACTCCTAAAAAATACTCACATGCCTTTTATTCAAACTGGGATGAGGCCTTGGAGAGAATTAAAAATCTCGCAGAAGGTACTCGTGAATATATAGAAGAGGCATCAGAGAGCTTATAGTTCTTTGACGAGATTCGACTTCCCAACTATGATTGTTGAATGAAAAAACTATTTATTTTAACTGATTCAGACAGCCCTAACCTACACCCAGATGATGATGGTTTAATCCAAGCTCTTCAAGAGCACATGATTGAAGCTATTCCTGTGATCTGGGATGAGTTCACTCCAGAACCTAACTCAAATATCCTGATCAGGACACCTTGGGATTACGCTGTGAAAAGGCAAAAGTTTGAAAAGCTTTTAAATGAAATAGATAGTTCCACCTCAAAACTAATAAACCCTGTAGAGATCGTTCGCTGGAACATGAATAAGGCGTACATGCTTGAACTTCAAGACAAAGGCGTCAATGTTGTAGAAACGAAGGTTGTAGAAGATGCAAAGCTTGATGAGTCAATTCTACAAGGCCTAAGCTACCCTGTTGTTTTAAAGCCTTTAGTTGGCGCAGGTGGGAAAGACACTTTCCTAGTGCATAATAATACAGAGCTTAAAAAGTGCACGGCCCTGACTGATCGTGATGTGATGGTACAACCATTTATTGATTCAATACAAAGTGTTGGGGAATACTCTTTCTTGTTCTTTAATGGTGAGTTCTCACACGCAGTACTGAAAAAAGCAAGCTCCAATGAGTTTAGAGTTCAAGAAGAGCACGGTGGCAGTGTAGAGGTTTATAAACCAAGTACCGAGCAAATTGAGAAGGTACAAAAGACACTTGAA
>JAGSHJ010000163.1 GCA_023954595.1 Bacteriovoracaceae bacterium
CAATGAGACACTCAAAGCAGTTATA
This sequence comes from Bacteriovoracaceae bacterium, assembly GCA_023954595.1. GTDB lineage: Bacteria > Bdellovibrionota > Bacteriovoracia > Bacteriovoracales > Bacteriovoracaceae > UBA845. The sequence continues at coordinate 26 of JAGSHJ010000163.1, forward strand.
AGGCTAAAGAAGAACTTGTACTTAATATAGGTTCTTAATAAGACCCCCACCTTACCGTAGTCAAGATAGCGCTCAAGATACCCCTCAGGTGCAATAAATATGAAGACATAGTAAACAAAGGAGAGCACAAACAAGCTTAAGTAATTAACCAGAGAGAAGGAAAAATACTGTAGCATTGAAACGATTCTCTCCATTCCCCTTTCTGCCACAAAGTATTCTTTTAATTTAAATTGTTCTAAAAAGTCGAGAAATGAAACCTGTACGGCCATCAACTCTTTTCCATGGGAATTAAAAAACTCCAACCAGCCTTGAATTGCATAAGCAAAAAGGTATAAAAGTAGGCTCGAAACGATCAAAAAGATAAAACAAACAGAAAGGACGCAAAACCCCTTGTGAATCCTATACTTTTTAAGCTGCCTATAGAAAGGATAAACAAAAACAGCAAAAGCCACTGAATAGGCCAATGGTAGAAGGATATTACGGAAATATATAAGTCCTATAACTGAGAAAACAATTAACATTCCCAGATACAGCAATCTCGTTTTGTTATTTAGAATCATTTAAAAAGAATCTAAAAGGGTACCTGCCCAATTGCGCTATTCTTGTCATTTATCTTTTGTCTTTGCTTAAGAATTTCATTCTTTACTGTATCCAACGCTTCTCTTACACCAATTAGAAGTTGGTTATTTTTTTTGGAAGCATATACCGCAGCTTTGCCTCTAACTCTGACCTCAACAGAGCATTCAAACAACACAGGTCCTCTACTCTCCTCAGGGTTTGCCTCCTTAATCCACACCAAAACATTGGTGAAGTCTAGGTACTGATGATTATCAAAGTAATCTTCAATGTAGGCACGAACAACATGGTCATCTACATTATCCTTGTGACTAAGCTCATTATAAATATTTATCATTATTCACTCCTTTGTTTTCTAGATAATTCAACAAGACTTCTAACAAGAAACTCCAAGACCTGCCCTCGCTTAGCTGCCTGATTTCCAAGCTGTCTCACTCTTAATTTTAATGGCTGTTGACCATTCCATAAACTTTCTTTGATGAAAAAATCTTCACTCGTCTTCGGCGGTGTGTTTTCTTTAACCATCCAAATAAAGTCAGGATGATACAATGTCTCCCACTCTCCCCCTACAATCTTTCCTTGTCGGTCAATTTCTAAGTCGTATTTGTAGTGGATGTCATAGCCTGCAGTTGAGGGAAAAAGAAAATCTCCTTCATCCCCATAAAGTAATTTAACCTTCATCTCCACCCCAACAAGGTAGTGTGCAGAATGATGTCTATTGTGTGAGTTTGGATCTTCAGGAAAGTCACTTAGAGCAATCATTGAGTACTTTAGTTGCCTAGATGGCACTTTCGTTTTTGGATTGCGATACTTAAAACTAAATCCCATGACAGGACGATTCCATACATCCGCATTATAAGCATTATCGATAATAAACGTTTTCTTATAAAGGCCAATGTAATTAAGAATGGATAAATGGAATGTCGCAGGATTATTATCCAAACAATTCTGTTCTCTTGAACCCAATTCATTTAAATTACATCTTCCACCAACTGTGGTGTATCTCTTATTGTTCTCGCCCCAGGCATGTGCCGCTAAACGCTTTATATCGGCAGGAGAAAAGGAAATGGTACTTCCATTATAGGCCTTAACGTTCACTGTCCTTAATGGCTCAGGGTAGGAAAAGCTAGCAGGTGCGGTACCATGGCATATACCGGCCCAATAAGGTATTTTCCCATCCCTATTATAAATCTGATTTGAGTATCTAACCTGATTGCTAAATAAACGTATCTCGCTACCTAATAGATAGTCGTATTTTTCGGCAGCAGACATTTGAGAAATATTTCCACTATTAAATAGTCGCCACGGTGGCTCGCCCTTAAATCTAGAGTATAGATCAGGCCACTTTAGGCCACGTCCATCCATTCCAGGTCTTTGTGCAAGGCCCCCTCGACTTGTTGGTGAATTCACATAGGCCCAAAAGGTCTCGTCCACCTGCCCGTCGAAAAGTCTTTTTTTATCGAAGAAATAGATGTTGTCATGCAGAGGTCCAATTTTATCATATGCTGATGCAAGTAATTTAAAATTGTCTCTGGCCTGGATCCCAGATTTGGGTCTCCCAATAGAAACCCACATATCGTGAAATTGGCCGTTCCCCAATACAATGGAGTTCCTATGGGAGACTTTTCGAGGCTGTTCGAGGGAAAGCTTATCCCTAGAGACCATGGCCCTAAGGCCATGATCTCCCCCCAAAAACATTATTAATACTAATGGCCAAAACTTACGCATATTTCACCTATTTAAGGATGGTATCCACGATTTCTGGTTTAATCTGATCGTTAAATGAACCTCGCTCAATGGTATTAGGAAAAGAGATTAGGTAATCAGGGTGATCATGCTTACTCTCTTCAATCCATTCGCCGTCTGTTACATTTAAAGAGCCGTTAGACCAACTACCTTTGAGAATATAGTGATATCCCTTCATAACGCGCTTAGTGCCCACAAAACTCATGTCATCCACATGTGGGCTAGCAAAAGTCACCCATGCAGCAACCTTTGCACTGCTTTCATCAATCTTACTAATTTGAAATTTCACCTTATAAACAGGAACAGTCCACACAGGAAATCTTGGGTCATAATCCATCAAAAATGGTGTCTGATTTTCTACTAAATGATTTTGAACAAGCTTATGAAACTGATCTGGATATATGTCATCATAGTCATCTTTACGATCACCATTAAAGCGATGACCAATCATGATATCTGAAATACCAGTAGCTTTCTCATATGTTTTTAAAAGAAGTGCTTTTTGATCTCCAACGGTGAACTTTACTCCGTTTACCGTCTTTGTTTTATTCGGCTCTGGATGTAGAACAGATGCGATGGCCCAAGCATGGCATAGTCCCGCCCAACCGACTTCATTTGCTCTATATAAATCGCGCTCCTCCACAAGAGCGGCCTCAAATACCGAGTTAAACTTCTTGCCTGCATAGTAATCATATTTTTCAAGTGGTGAAGCTCCACCTCTTGGTTTATAGAAAAGAGTTTTCTCACTAAGTGGATACCACCATGACGACCAGGGTTTAATTTTTGATTCACCCACAAATTCACCAACGCGAACTTTAAGTGGTCCATACTTGTCAGTAGCGGTAAAGGTCTCCTTATTTCTTTGTTCCTGCTCATAGACTGTTTTAAGCTTTTGTTCGACCTTTTCGTTACATGCGGTAAAGGCAAATACCGCAAGCCCCATTCCGATGACATTTTTAACTTTCATGTTTTGCTCCCTGCTTATATGTTTAAGAAGATACTCCAAGTTCCTTCTTGCCGTTTTTTTGGACTTGGCGAGTCTTTGATTATCAAGCTCTGCCTTTTAAAAGTGTGGCAGTTAACTAGAGTATTCATCAAACTACTCAAAGAGCTGGTCGTAAAAGTGAAAATTCCTACCAACTAACATTGTTATTTTCGAACCTTCGCAAAAAAAGAGACGCTCAAAGGCGTCTCTTTATGTAGTAGTTGAATAATTGTTGATTAAACGGCTATCGAGGATTGAGTTCGCTCAAGTTCGTGAACGTTCTCTTCGAGTTGAAAGAGGTAGTAATTAATATCATCTTGAATTCCGCCGTCATCTATTGGGCTATCTTGTTTCATCTCAAGCAATAGATCCTCTATGATCTCGATCGTATCATAGCCGTCTATCATCTTCTCTTTATGCTGACGTGCCGTCTCACTGTCTTTAAGATCAATAAGGCGCCTCTTTAGTGTTTTAAACTTTCTCATACTTCGCTTAAAGCTTTCTGCATTTACAAGCGTGTTGGTTTCCATACTCATGATTCCTCCCTTAAACAGAAAAACTAAAAATGGTTTTTACTGTAAAAATAATCTAAGTAAATTTTCTCGCTAGCGTCCCGCTTAGTAAAAAAGGAAGGAGGAATGTTTAAGATTGTTCTAAGCGATGTTAGAAGTAAGAAGAAACTGACTGTATAAGGCTCTGGGATGATATAGGCTTAGATATATGTCCATCAAATCCGAATTTTAAGTTCTCTCTCTTTTGCTCTTCCATAGCGTGTGCAGTTAAAGCAATCACAGGTTGCTCGAACATAGTATCTTCACGAAGACGTCTGAGAACTTGATAACCGTCCAATTCAGGCATTTGTATATCTAACAAAACTAGATCGTAGGTGTTATTGCCAACCATCTCAAGTGCCTCGTGCCCAGAGTTTGCAACATCAACCTCAGAACCGGCGCCAAGTAAGTATTTTTGAAAGATTCTTGAATTCTCAACAGCATCGTCTACAACGAGTAAACGTTTGCCAACAAGCTTCTTGTGATCTTCCACGTTCACCTCAGTATCCAAAGAATTAAAGGTCTCTAGATCCTTAACTTTAAACCAAAGGCTAAAAACAGAACCTTTGTTTTTCTCTGAGTAATCCAGCTTGATATCACCACCGAGCTCATTCAGTATCTTCTTAGTTAATGCAAGGCCTAGTCCTGTACCTGAGTAGTTTCTATTATAGTTTGTATTTTCTTGTGAGAAGATTTTAAAGATTTCACTTTTGGCCTTGTCGTTAATTCCAAGCCCAGAATCCTTAATAATAAATGTTAGAGTGCACTGATCTTTATCAAAATATATATCCATCTCAACTCCACCCTCTACAGTGAATTTGACGGCATTATTAAGAACATTGAACAACGCTTGTTTTATTCTCTTGGAATCAGAAAGAACCTTATCCGGGATTGGCGTTTTGAAATTAAATTTTAGATCGATATTTTTCTTATCCGTTTTAAAACGCATAATATTGTATAGGTCACTCAGTACTTTTTTAGGATCCACCTTTTCAGTATTTACATTAAACTCACCGATCTCAAGCTTTGATAGATCAAGAATTTCATCGATAAGCTTAAGGAGGTGGTTAGCATTCGTATTGATAGTTTGATATGCACGTGATTGTTCATCTGCACCTAAAAGACCTTCTACAGAGAGAAGTTCAACATACCCTAAGATAGTGGTCATGGGTGTTCGAATCTCGTGATTGATATTTGCTAAAAAGTCATTTTTGGCACGGGTCGCAATTTGCGCGTTTACCAGTGCCTGATTCTTCTTTTCGTATTGAATAATAAGCTTCTTATAAATCGGGTGAAATAAAAGCCCCCAAAACATCACAATAACGAAAACGATAAAAAGAATTAGATAGTTTCCAATGTTCTTAATTCTATCTTGATAGGTGCTCTGCCCCAATCTTGCAAAATCACTTGCCTTAGTGAAGGCCTTAAAAAGTTCCCTATAGGCCATATTACTTATAGTGGAAAGACCAACTTGAAACTCTTTAACATTTTCAAGCTCCAACGCTTCCATCTTTTGATAACGCTTGAGAAAGATTTCTATTTTCTCTTCAAGGTTTTCGTCTCGCAAAAGACCTACAATCTCTTCGCCAATTTTTTTATTCTCAATTCGTTGTACAGCACTCGTGAACAACGCATGTTCATTTTTTAATGAATTTAACTCTGCATGCATCCTTTTTTGAAGCTTGGCCAATGCACCCTTATTGTTAATTTCCTCGGCCCCTTCAGCGATGTCGGATATGACAACAACAGACTCCATCTGCTTAGTAAGCAATTGGTTAACCTGTTGCAAAGAATTTTGTTGCTCGATCAAGTCTGCATGATAACTATACAAGACACCTGTCACGACCAGAGAAGTAACAAGTGCGACTACTGAGTACAGATAGAATTCAAACCTAACGCGCTTTAAAAATGTCTGTATTTCCATTAATTGTCTTTTTGTTGTCCAAGCATTGTTGACTCTTTATAGTCTAAATACTCCTTAGTATCATCACATATTTTCACAGACAGCTCCGTTTTATGCAACTGCATCAAAGTCCTAAAACGCGTAGAAAATGTCCTTAGCCCCCCAAATCCGTAGGGTTCGGCATAGCCTTCCCACTTATGTAAAATTTTTTTTACATTTTCTAGATCACTTTTTACAAAACTCTCTCGCAATTCTTCTAGATCCTTTCTTCTACTCTGTATAAAGGTTTCTAGGTATTCCTCTAGACCTGCTTCCGGTACCTCATGTGCTGTAAAATTTTTAAAGTCTTTCATAAATATTCCTTAAGCCGGAGTTTTTCCTTAGATTTCTCAGCCATTTTATTATAAATAAGATGCCATGAGAAATATATTGCTAGTTGAAGATGCTGAAGAAATTTACCCACTCGTTAAGAAAGCCTTAAATTCCATCGCTTCATTGGAATGGGTTAAAGACTTGGCCAGTGCACGCGAGAAGATTGCAAAAGAAGAGTATGATCTAATCTTACTCGACTTATATCTTCCAGACGGTAATGGAATTGATTTTCTATCAGACCTTAGAAGTGAAAATTTCTCAACACCCGTATTCTTACTCACATCAGAGCAAGATATCAGTGAAAAGGTACTCAGCTTCAGTGCTGGTGCCGACGACTACATCACAAAGCCGTTCAACTCTTTAGAATTAATGGCAAGAGTAGATGCTAGACTCAAAAAAGATAGCCTTAAAAACCAACAAGGCGATACTCTTAGATGGGGCAACTTAGAGCTTATAAAGTCAAAGCAACTGGTGCGCGATAGAGGCAATCCTGATATGTCAGACATAGAGCTATCCTCGATCGAGTTTAAGCTATTTAATCTTCTGGCAATGAGCCAGGGCGACATAGTATCAAGAGACACGATCTTAAATGAAGTATGGGGTAACGACGTATTTGTCTCTCCTCGATCTGTAGATATTTACATCAGCAAACTAAGAAAAAAGTTTTCAAGATATCCTAGC
>JAGSHJ010000024.1 GCA_023954595.1 Bacteriovoracaceae bacterium
CAGCACTTTTTGACAGATTCAAGTACGGAATCAGAGCTGCTAATATACAAATAACTTGAGAGTTGACCGGCGAAAGAGTGGGAGCTCCCATCTTCATCTAAGGCTGATGATCGAACAGAAATTAATTTTTTACCAAGTTTTTCAAAAGTATTTCTTATAAATATTTCTACAGTATCTGGGAGTGGTGTATTTAAAATGAGATCCTCTATTTTTGTAGATAACTCTTTAGGATCTGTAATAGAAGTTTCAAGCTCCTTGAATTTTTCATTAATATTAGATTTAATCTTAAATTCTTCAAAACAATCAGGTCCAAGAACTATCCAAGAGGGGACCTTAAGCCCAGCTTTTGTCATGAGGTAAAGATTGAATCCTTTTCCTCCGGCCATTCTCGCAGCATAGTTGCGAGTAGAATTTTCGTCGATATAGAGCATATATTATTCCCAGTAATACTTTCTTAAGATGTAGTTTGTTATTATTCCTGCATAAATTAAAACGATATAGACTTCACTAAACTTTCTAAAGATAAGACCTGATATTGGTCTTTTTCCTATTAAATAAATTGCGCTAATTAAAATTAGCAAACCTATAGAGAAAGCTTGAAAGGTTTGCATAAAAAAGAAGTCAATCGTTGAGATAAGTAATGTCAGTACCGCAGCAGCCACTGCATGGACTAAAATTAGCATCACTGCACCAAATTTACCCCAAATACTAGAGTAGGTATCAACTCCTTCTCGTTCTTCACATGGTTGATAAATTTTTCTTCCTAATTCAAAAATATTAAATAGTAGCCAGCTCAAAAGTGCAAAATAGTAAAAATCTGCTTCATGATCCCAAGGATAATATCTACTCAAGGCGGAGAAAATGGCTAAGGAGAGAAAGATGGTTACGATTGTATGGCTAGTAGCATAGGTCGTTAAGTGCGGTCTAATCTTTTCACCAATAAAAAATTCTTTATACATGAGAAGGGAGTAGCTAATGGCCAAAAGAATCGCCACAAAACCAGGCATACCGCAAGAAGTGAAGAAGATAATTTCTAGAACAATACAATGCTCAATTCCCTTCTTCATATCAAAATGTTTAAGAAGGCCCCTTGGAAGTGGCCTTGATGGATTGAATGCTACATCTGTTTCAAAGTCTTTGATTTCATCATAAAATCTCAATTTTAAGAAAAAGGCTGCTGTTCCAAAAGTCACCCATGCCAAGTGTATGGGCTCTAGAATGACATATTTTGAGGCATCGGCGACTAGGTAGTGGGCACTAAAAAAGAGGGCAATCATCATAAAGTGGCTTACAGGCTCAAATCTTTCGGAAGTGAACTCCCACCATTTAGCTAGGTGTTCTGCACGTTCTTGAACATATTGACTCATGCTTTCTCCTGAAGCTGTTCTCTTAAAACTTGATATTCAACTTTGCTCTGGTGTCTGGCATCTAATGGAATATTGTCTGTTAAAACAATTTTATCTACCAGAACTCCATTCTTATCCATGACTCTTTTTATTTCTTTCTCCCAATCTTCCTGACCACCTTCGGCGTTTTCCCAAACAGAGAATACGGCATAGGTTTTTTCACCCAGTTCAGGGTCAGGCATTCCAAGATAAGCAGCGTACTCAACAAAGGGGAGTTTTTTCATGATGACTTCAGCCCTCACAGGAAAAAAGTATTCTCCATTTCTATTTATGGCATTATGTATTCTTCCCATAAACCATAAGTCGCCGTGCTCATCCACTCTTCCAATGTCTCCAGTTCTATGCCAGACGATTCCATTATGATCTTTGATTTTACTTTTAAAAAACGCTTCTTCGTTATTATAATAATTTTGACAAACATGCTCGCCGCTTACGATGATTTCACCTGGCTTTCCATCTTCAACTTCTAAGGCCTTCCATTCACTGTCAGAGGAGACAGTGATAGGTTCCTTGTTGATCTTTAAGTATTTTACGGCAAGTCCATCATCAAACTTTCCTACATTAACCCCTTCGTCTTCCCATTCGGGGTCTGGATTATCTTTTCTGGCAATCATCTCTTTTGCTTCAATATGGGCCATTGGCTCTACTTCCGTTGAACCATAAAGAACTAAGACTTCTGCATTAGGTGCAATTTTTGTTGTTTTTACCAAGTCGTCTCTTGAGATAGGAGCTCCACCAGTAATTATCCTTCTGATAAAAGGTATAGTTATGTCGTGCTCTAAGCAGTAAGCATAAACATGTCTTAAAAGACTTGGCGAAAGGGTCGTTGTCGTTACCCCAGCAGACTTCATCTGTGCAATTAAAACGAGAGCGTCCTTGTCGCCCGCTTGACCTACGTCGATTGCTGGGAGAACTGTCGTAACTCCTGCAGCTAAGTTATTTAAAGAAAAAATAGGAAATACTGGTAAGTCAAAATCAGAATCATTAAAAGGAAGATGTTTATCAAGGGCATAGTGTTGAGCTGCTAAAAATCTATGTGTTCTATCTGCTCCCTTTGGTGTTCCAGATGAGCCTGTCGTAAACGTTATGAGGGCGGTATGTTCTTTTTCTACTGGCTCAGTGGTAGATCTTTTAATGCCCTTCATTAAGCTTTCAATACTAGCGCTGTATTTCTTAGTGGTCGGTCCGATTGAGATTTTCAGAGGGATCTTACCAATCTCTGGTAAGTCACCCATATAATCGAATGCCTTTTCGACAGAAATAAAAGCTTTTGCACCTACAACCTTTGCTGCTACGTCCATTTGGTCTCGCCTGGCCCAGCCGTCAAGAAAGGTAGCGATAGCTCCAATCTTTTGTAGAGCAAACATAGCAGCGTATAAGTAGAGACACATGGGAACAAATATTATAACTCGATCACCTTTTTTTATTCCTAGCTTTTTAAATCCTGTAGCTATAACTGCTACTACATGATCAAGTTCTCTAACTGTTACTGAATCGTGAGGAAGTGGATCATCAAGATTGTAGCTCCATTCCTTTAGCTTATCGGGGTGCACCCAACTTAGTATTGGTTTATCTGGAATAGTTTTCACGTGCTGAGTTAAAAAGGAAGCCACATTGTTTAAACTGTCTTCATTATCATGATAACCAAATGGCTTTCTTTCAGATATCTTCTTCCCATCAAGATTTAATGGAAAACCCTTTTCACTGGCAGAGAGTTTACTGATTAAAGTTAGATAGAAATTTTTTAATTTCATCAATAACTCCTTGTGTATGGGTCCAGGGTAATGCGTGTCCACCTTCTGCGAAAATGACCTCACCATAATCTAAGTATTTTGCTAATTCATGAAATTGCATATTATCTCCAGATGTCTTATCTGAATCTCCCCTTAAAAGAAGAACTGGAATAGCTAGTTTCTTTAATGCTTTTAAATCATTAATTATACGACTAGTTGGAATATCTTTTTCAAAAAGTGCTGGCTTAAGAATTTTTGGGTCTGAAAATAATTGTTCACATGGCCTGTAGGACTCTGGAACTTCCTTCGGTGAAGAAGATTCTAAGATCATTTTGCTTATACTCTTTGGAGCCATTTTTGATAAGAGGATATTCCCTACTATAGGAAGGCTTAAAATTGTTTTTATGGCCGGTGACATCTTTTTCTCAACAAACATATAGGGACTTATTAAAATGACTGCCTTGGTATGTTCTGGATTTAAGACGGCGGACTTTATTGCATTAACTGAACCCCAGCTATACCCCATCTGAATATGGGCACCTTCACTAGGGCCTTTGTCACCGGAGTAACGATCAACAGCATGCCAATTGTATTGTGTTAGACCCTGGCTAATGTATTGGAAATCATCGGGAGTGCCAGGTGAGCCATGATGACATACAAATGTAAATTCGTGAATTACGCTCATAATATAAAACCTTTATCTATAAATGACTTAATCTTTTCTCGATTGGGGTTCTTGGTGAAGACCTTATCTGTAGGAATATTGTCTATACCCTTAGGAAATGAATTTGATTTTTCAATTTCTTCGCAAAGCTCAAAAAGGCTTTGTGCTTCTTTTTCTGCGGTTAGCTCCAAATATTTTAGATAGCTGTATTTGTTTTTTACTCTAATATCTTCTTTGCTTGCCACAGGAATGACTTTGTGTATTTTCCCAGCATCAATTTGTTCATTCATCTCGTGAATTGAAAAACCGGCTTCTCTATCTTCAGTTAATGCATAGAGGTCACAAAAAGTTCCTTTGTAATTAGGAAGTAGACCATGATGAACATTAAGACATCCAATATTTGGAGCATTTAAGATTTCAGGTTTATAAATACATCTTGTTCTTAGATTTATGATCACGTCAATATCATGTCGGTCGACAAAATCTAAAGCTCTTTTTGTATTCATTGAATCCCATAGCATGGTCGGTATATTATGTTTTTCAAAAAGTTTTTCTCTTTCTTTAAGGGGGACTTCAATAATATTTTTTATTAGTTGAAAGCCAACCCCTTTAACGCCAATGAGAGGAAGGCCTATAGATTGGAGGAGGGTTTTTCGATCTAGATTATCGAGAAGGACAATTCCTTTTACCCAGTCGGCTCTCTTTTCTAGAAAGCTTTTGAAAAGGGCCAAATAATTATCCGGCATATAAGTTATTCGGCTAGTAACTAGCAGAATTCTTAGTTTCGACAACTTGGCCCTCCTTGGCCTCGTATTTACATATCTCAAAGCCCTAATAATACAGGAAAATCTGTCAAAAATCCCGACATAGTCTGCACTTATTACATACTGCGTCATTTTGCATGGATTCGGGTACTTAGAAAAGATATGATGGGTTATTGAGAGAGGAAATAGCCATGCAAAACATTAGTGTTTATCTAAACCAAAGAGCTGCAAATTCAGATTATGACTTCTGGAAAGGTAAGATTACGCGTAGCTTGTTTAGATCCAATCTTAATTTTAGGACCCCAAATGGTCTTGTTGAACTTCATGAAAACCTCAAAGAAGATATAGAAAATAATGTAGATGCTGTTGTTAGCGTTGGTGGCGATGGTACGGTGAATACCTTAATTCAGAACTTAGCTAATAGAGATATTGGACTTCTTGTTATCCCTGGCGGAACAGCTAATGACCTGGCCAGTGAGTTAGGTATGAATGAAAACATAAAAAAGATCTGTCAGTGCATTCGAAATCAACAAATAACTAAAATTGACCTTATAAGAATCAACAATAGACTTATGGCCACTAATGGCGGCATTGGCCTTGGTGGGGAAGTTGCCAAAAAGATAAATACTATTAGACGTAAATTTCCAGTTTTCAAAAAAATCATGAAGTTTTCTGGTAAATCAATTTATAGCTTCTTTGTTGCTCAAGAACTTTTAGGTGTAAAATTTGAAGAATACAATCTTGATATTCAATCAAAAGAATTCTCCGGCAACGTTAAGACATCTTGTATTTTAGTGAATAACCAACCAATGTTGGCAGGTACTTTTAATATCGCTCCGAAAACTATCAACAATGATGGAAAGTTTAATGTAAGTATTCTCACTCATGATTCAAGACAGAAGCTAATTCAATGTATCTTGCAGGTTGCAAAAGGTAACCTACCCATCGATGATCCAAACTTTATTAGCTTTGAGTCAGAGAAGATAAGCATTAAAAACCTAACACCAAATAGAAAGCTGGAATTCTTTGGTGACGGTGAAATCTTACACTCTGAAGAGTCCGAGGTTTTTGATATCGAAGTTGAGAAAGACGCCCTTAAAGTTTACTCAGCACATATCGGCACTGATTTAGTAGACCTAGTCAACGACGTCAGCCTATCTTAGAATAGAGTAATGAAAATTTTAATGACCGGTGGAACTGGCTTTTTAGGAAAAGAGCTTGTTGAAAGGTTAGCTCCCCACTGTGATAAATTATATCTCCTATGTAGAAGACCTTCCCGAAGGCTTGAAACGGAGTATTCTAAATTTCCCTCAGTAGTTCTCGTAAAAGGCGATATCTCTTCACCTGATATTGTCGAAGACGCTTCTTTGTCTAAAGAAATAAGAGAAAATATTGATACGATATTCCACGGTGCTGCTTATTATGATATCGAGGGCCCTTACAGTAGCTGTTTTATGTATAATGTCGTGGGGACTCAAAATATTTTATACCTCGCCAATCAGTGTGAAAAATTAAAACATATCCACTATGTCAGTACTATAGCTGTGGCAGGTAATTATTCAGGCATTTTTAATGAAGATCAATTAGCAGAAGGTCAAAAGTTTAATAATCATTATGCTAAAACAAAATATGATGCAGAATTTATGATCAGGAATTATGAGTTTAGTGGAAGTATTCAAATATATAGATTAGGTATTTTGATAGGGGACTCAAAGAGTGGGAAGATGAGCAAGGTTGACGGTCCTTATTATTTCTTCAAGCTTTTAAGTAGGATTCATAAAGAAAAAGCAAAAATAAACCTTCTAAAATATCTTCCATTGCCTTATGACGAGAGTTCTACCATGCCTTTAATGCCCGTAGATATTGCGGCAGAAGTACTAAAGGATGGTATGTTAAATCCTAAAGAAGATGGGGTTCATTGTTATCATGTGGTCGCGGAAGACCCACCAAGCGTAAGGTCTTTTGTTGAAGATTCTCTAGAAACTTTCGGACTTAAGTTGGCGTTAATTCCGCTTCCAAAATCTCCGGTTTATAAGTTTATTCTTCCAAAAATAGGGCTCCCATCAGAACTTCTTTTATATATGTACGGAAAGTGCATCTATGACACATCAAAATTGAAGCGAGATTTTTCAAGTACGACAAGTTCATCTTATGGAACTTACTCCAAGCAGTTCTATTCTTATGCTAGGAGAATGTTCGAGTGAAACATATTCTAAGTATTGCATATTCCTTAGATAATACTAATTTTGATGAGATCTTAACCTTTAGAGGGGAGGAAGTTAGGCTTACTCAATTTTCTACTAATTTTAATTTTAATCTTACTAAAAATATTATTCATAAGTATGACGGACAGTGTGATGTGATTGTTGTCACTGGCATCCCCCCTAAGATAAGTATTAAAGGAAATGTTTTCACTCATCCTCAAGCTGAAAAGATCAGGGCCTTGGCCAGGCAAACTCCAACTGTCGATGGTCAGGTCGTAAAAGATGTTTATATCCCTTGGGCAATAAGGCAATTCTATCTAAAAAATAAACCTTTAATGGGCAACAAGAAGGTTGCATTTTATTCGGGTGCTCTTCAGAAAAGTTTAATGGATGTAATGATTGAATTTGGCTGCAAGCTTGTTCTTGCAGACCCCTACTTTTTTGCTGGTTTGCCTTTTAATTTGCATACACCAAAACAACTTGAAAATTTTGTAAAATTCTTAACTCCAGTCTTGAAGCGAATGAAAATCAAAAGATCAAATCTTTCTAAATTTGATATTTCAAATATGGATTTAACAAATAATTTAAAAGAATTTTTTGATGCAGATATTTTCGTTGGAAATGAATCGACTTTTAATTTAGTTAGTTTAGATCACCTAAGAGGCAAGACAGTCATTGTCGATTTCCTAAGCCCCGGTCTTGAGCGAAGGTTTAAGCAAGTTGGCGTTGGTGATGTAATTGTTTGTATGCCTCAAGTTGTTGATAACCCTAATATTAGCTTTGGAGTACTAGAAGCTCTTTTTTTAAGCTTTGGGTCGGAACTTGGGGTCGAAGCGCCACTTAATGCAGATGATGTACTCAAATGGATCGACCTCTTAAAACTTTCAAGTGAGCTTAAAGAATTAAACCATTCGAATGAAGACTCTGAAAATAAATTTGCATTTATTATTCATCCATTATCAGCAAGTATGGTTTTTAAGCATCCACTTCTAAAATTTCTTAAACCTTATTCAAAGCCATTAGAGCGAGCAGCTGAAGAAATCATGAGTCTTTCTCCAGGTTTTTATTATGGAAGGATTAAAGGAATCGTTTCAGAGAAAACGGGAAAAGAGGTAGAAGGGCTTATTTACACTGTAACAGAAACTCCAAAAAAACTAATGGAGAGTGACCCAAATACTATATATAATAAGCTTACAACTCTTTGTCATAATGCTGATCGACGAGGGGCCGCTATAATCGGACTAGGTGCTTATACAAAAATTGTAGGCGATGCGGGGATTACCGTTGCGAATCAATCACCAATTCCTGTAACCACCGGCAATTCACTCTCAGCTTGCTCCACACTTTGGGCCGCAAAATTTGCCGTAGATAAGCTATCTTTTGTAAAAAAAGAAAATGAAATCTACAAAGGTAAAGTAATGGTTGTAGGTGCAACCGGTAGCATTGGCGCTGTGAGCGCTAAAATTTTGGCACAAACTTGGAGCGACTTGGTCTTAGTGGCCCCAAGGGCATATAAGCTTTTAGAGCTAAAAGAAGAAATAGAGCTCATTGCTCCCGATTGCAATATTCAAGTTGGAACATCTCCAGATACCTACTCCGGTGAGTGTGATTTAATTATTACTACCACCAGTGCAAGAGGTAAAAAAATAATGGATATTATGGATGTGAAGCCTGGTTGTGTAATTTGTGATGTTAGTAGGCCTTTTGATATACGTGAGGAGGATGCCTTACAAAGACCTGATGTTATGGTTATCGCTAGCGGTGAGGTGCAGCTGCCAGGGAAAGTCGACTCTAATGTTGATATTGGGTTAGAGGGGAATATTGTCTACGCCTGCTTGGCGGAAACTGCTCTTTTGGCCATGGCCTCGAAATTTGAGAGTTTCACCTTAAGTCGAAATATTAGTTATGAGAAAGTTCTAGAAATTGATAAATTAGCAAGAGAGCATGGTGTCCGATTGGCCAGCATAATGGGACATAATGGTTTTATCACAGATGAAGAGTTCAATCTTTGTAGGAACCATGCTGAAGAAACATTAAAGGATTGGGGCAAGGAATGACTCAGGAGTACTTTAGCGATTTAAACTATAGTCTTGGCAATGAAGATACAGACATGGAAGTTGCCATCGTTAATAAATTAAAACCAAAAAAGGTTTTTACTATAGCCGGTTGTGGGTCTCGGGCCTTGCCGCTACTTTCCTGCGCGCCCGATGAGCTTACTTGCATTGACGTGGCTAAACCACAATTGCTTATTACTGAACTGCGTTTGAAGACGTTAGAGACACTGAATTACCAGGACTTTATGACTTTTTGGGGATTCTCTCCCTATGACAAAACGGATTTTTCAGACCGTAGAAAAGAAATGTTTCAACGCTTAAATCTGTCGAGTGAAGCCAGGGAGTACTTTTCAGAATATTTTTCGAGAGTAAACTGGGGCTCCCTTCTCTATGAAGGAAAGTGGGAAAAAACATTTTCCATCATGTCAAAAGTGGTTCGGTTAATCCTTGGCAAGCACGCAAGAAAGGCGCTAGAGTTTGATAATCTAGAAAACCAAATTGACTATTACAATAATGAATTCCCAAGGGGAAAGTGGAAGTTGATTCTTTTTGCGCTCGGGAATAAAAGTGTTTTTAATGCTCTTTTATATAAAGGCGACTTTATTAAAAAGAATGTACCCGAGTCACATTTTGATTATTACCGAGAAGCTTACGATAGGTTATTTACGCAAGGTTTAGTAAATGAAAGTTTTTTCATGCATTTATGCTTTCAGGGAAAAATTATTAATGAGCACGGGAATACTGTCGAAGCTGATCAAGAAACTTTTCACGCCTGCCAAGCGGCCCTCGAGGGTGGGTGTAAGGTTAATATTCTTAATCAAGACTTAAGCACAGCAGCTAAAAACCTTGAAGGTCAAAATATCGATTATGCTAGTCTCAGCGATGTCCCTTCTTATTTTTCAGGCGATTTAGAGAAAAACTTTATGCAAGAGGTGAGAGGCATGCTGAGTGAAGGCGGTGTCGTCGTTTTGAGAAACTATTTGAGAGAACCAGAAGTAGATACAAGTGGATATGAAGAAATCACCCTAAAATTTTCAGAAGAAATAAGGTCAGAGAAAGTTCAAATGTATAAGGTCCGAATTTATCAGAAGGTTAGTGATTAATTATCCGACCTTAATGCTGGGCTACTGCCCAAGCCCGTTTATGTCAGCTATGTTACGTCAGTAAACGGCAGTTAATTCTATCTATTAAAGTTTTATTGCTTCTTTAAACTAGGAGTATGAAAAATCTTTTATTTTTGTCGCTTCTTTTAAGTCTAAATTCTTATGCCGCTAGTAATTACTCTAAAGCACAGGAGAGAATTGGAAGAGCTGTAAAAGGAAGCAGTTTCTTAGAAGAGTTTATACTTGGTCTAAATGATCAGGGTCAAAAAATAAAAGGCGTTAAATTTATTGGCAAAGGTGAAGACAAGGATAAAGTCTCGCACCTTGTAGTAGCAGCTCATCATGGGAATGAAACAAAAAGCGTAGAGCTCGCCTTGCAGTTTATAGATTATTTAAGAACAACCAACGGAAAAGATTTTAATAATATAGACTTGTATGTAATTCCAGTTTTAAATATTGGAGGTTACGATCGAGAAGATAGACACGAAAGAGATTCAAAAAATAAATCACATGACCCCAATAGAGATTATCCAGATCCTTGTATAGTAAAAAAGAATTTTAAATTAAAAAGTACTGAGCTGCTGGCCAGTTTTGTAAGGGCAAGAAATATTACGGGTGCTATCACTGTTCATGGCTACTATGGCTCACTTACTTACCCATGGGGAATTTATACTGATAATTATGAGACCCTAGATCATAAAGTTTTTGAGAAAAAAGCTAAGGACGCGGTTCTTGAGAATAACTATATCGTTGGCACACATGCCGATATTCTCTATCCTGCCGGTGGGGCTTTTGAAGACTGGGCGTATTTTGAGCTTGGCGTTTGGAGTCTTTTAGTGGAGCTCGAAGACACACCTAAGTATGCTGACGATATTAAAATGCTCGTAAGTAGTATTCAAAGTTTTCCTTCGAAAAGATCCCGTGACCATAGACACACTGGTAGCTGTGAAAGACGTAAAGATGCAGGAATATCTAGACCTTAAGACCTATTCTTGAACTTTTTTGCCGGTTTTTTACTTGCGTCTAAATTGATAAAATAGAAAAGTGAAAAGGTTATTAATTTTCATTTTTCTTCTGATCTTTAGCAGCATATCCCGCGCCGGGTTTTATGTAGATCCACATATTGGAATTAATGTTTTAGGAGATGCTAAGTTAGCTGGAAGCACTTTTGATCACACTCAACTTGAGTTCGGTTCTAAGATAGGCTGGCATAGTGGTTATACTCAATTTGGATTAGACTTTGCTTTATTATATCCAACTTATAAGGCTCAAGATGATACACAGACGACTGAGTCCTATAGTGGTTTTCAGTATGGCCTATTTATTGGTGGTAGGTATAGCTGGGTACGTGGTTGGTTTAGCTGGATCATCGCCTCCTCGCAAACGGGAGATATAAATTTAGAAAAATATAAAGGAACAGGTTTTGAACTAGGAGCTAGTTTTGGTCCTCAAAATATGATCAATATTTTTGCGAAACTTCAACTTTTACAGTTTAGAACAAGAGAAGACTCTTCAGGAAATATTACCGACCTATCTGATGGGCAAGAGCTAGAAACAAAGGCCATTATTATGGGATTTAACATCCCTTTTAATGCCGCTGGAGGTAAATAGAAAGACTGCCATATTTCTATGCCAGTATATGTTTAATCAAGTAATTATAAGTACCTATTTTTATACAATTCCAAAATACCTATTCATCAACTAACTACCTAGAACTCTTGAAGATTTAATTCAAGTGGCCCTCCAATTCTAGGTCAAATAACCGATAAGAAATACTATAAAGAAGGGGTAATTCCTTCGGAGGTGTTATTAGCAAGCTGCTTTTACTCATATTCCTAAGTGTTTTTGTTTTTACCTCTTGTAAAAAACAGGGACAGCCGGGTAAAAGTGTCTTTGAACCAACCATTCAGGGCATAAATCTAACAATGGATGCTGGGGTGGATATTACCCAGAGCTCAGCAACTGCAAATCTTGATGCCACTTCATCTACTGCCGATGGTAAAATATTTTCTTGGTCAAAAGTATCTGGACCTGGAACTGTTATTTTTGGAAGTAACACTAGTGAAGACACTACCGCCACAGTATCAATGGAAGGAGAGTATATTTTTTCAGTTTCAGTTACTGCTGGTACAGGTGATTCTGCTTCAGATACTGTTAGGTTTTTATATGATGCCACGGCCCCAGTTGTTGATGCAGGAGTTGCGGCAACTTTAAAAAGTGCAGCCTATACTCAAGATGCAACTGTTACGGATACAAATGCTGTAACTTTGGTTTGGAGCGTAGACGCAGGTCCTGGTTCAGTGTCAGCTGCAAATGTTGAAGATCCAAGCTTAAGTGTTTCGACAGATGGTAGCTACACTATTCGACTTACTGCAACCGATGAAGCTGGTAATTCTGCTTTTGATACTTTCACCCTAGATTGGGACTCGTCAAGTCCATCAGTAAATGCTGGGACTGATGCAGTAGTTACAGTTGCAACTCTTCAAAATGCTACCGTGTTCGATTTAAATCCTTTAACTTATAGCTGGACGAAAGTATCTGGTCCCGGGAATATAACCTTTGGATCTCCTGCAGCTGAAGACACAACTATTAGTGCAGATACTGATGGTGATTATGTAATACAACTACAGGGTACAGATAGCTTTGGGAACAGTTCATCAGATACATTAAATTGGCGTTGGGACACGACCACCCCAACCGTTAATGAAGTTAAGTTAACAAATATCGATAACTCCTATGGAGTTGGTTCTAATATAAATGTCCAAGTAATTTTTAATGAGCCTGTGGATGTTTTAGGTGGTTCTCCCGAAATTACTCTAGATATGGATGTTACAGATAGGGTGGCCATCTATTCTACTGGAACAGGTACAGACACATTAAATTTTTCCTATACTATTCAGTCCGGTGATGACGCTTCTGATTTGGATTATGTAGGGACCAGTTCTTTAGTTCTTAATGGTTCCACAATTCGGGATGCTATTGGAAATAATGCAAACTTGACCCTTGCAGCTCCAGGAGCAGTCAATTCAATTTCTGATGATCAAGCAGTCGTCGTTGATACAACCTCGCCAACTTTAAATGAAGTGACGACATCAAAAGCTAGTGGCAGATATGGATCTTCAGAAACTATATCTATTGAAGTGATTTATAACGAAAATGTAAACGTCATCGGCACCCCTCAATTAACATTAGAAACGGGGACGGTTGATCAAGTTGTTAATTATTCTACTGGATCAGGAACACAAACTTTATATTTTATATATACGGTAAGTGCTGGCGACGCTAGTTCTGACTTAGATTACCAAAGTGCCTCCTCACTATTTTTAAATGGAGGGTTTGTTAGAGATGCAGCTGGTAATAATGCTGGTATAGCATTAGCTGGGCCTGGTTTACCCAATTCAATTTCGGATGACAAAGATATTGTTATTGATACGATCGCACCTCAGGTTACAGAAGTTCGATCTGGTCTTGGT
Source organism: Bacteriovoracaceae bacterium (assembly GCA_023954595.1). Classification (GTDB taxonomy): domain Bacteria; phylum Bdellovibrionota; class Bacteriovoracia; order Bacteriovoracales; family Bacteriovoracaceae; genus UBA845. The sequence goes on from JAGSHJ010000024.1 coordinate 13,402, forward strand.
AATGGTATGTACGGAGTTGGAGCTACTATACCTATAGAGGTTTTGTTCGATGAAGCTGTAACAGTCGGAGGGACTCCTCAGGTAACTCTAGAGACTGGGATCACTGACGCCATTGTTAATTATTCAAGTGGTAGTGGCTCAGACACTCTAACTTTTAATTATACAGTTTCGAGTTCAGAGATGAATTCTGATTTAGATTATTTAAATACAACTGCACTTAGTTTAAATGGTGGCACTATAAGTGACGGAGCCAATGCCGCAGTTCTTACTCTTTCGACCCCAGGGTTAACTGGGTCTATTTCGGATAATCAAACTATTAATATCGATACTTCAGGCCCATCCGTAACCCAAGTTAGAAGCTCTAAAGGAGATGGAAGTTACCCCATATCAGAGAATATAGATATTCTTGTAGAATGGACTGAAGTCGTAAATGTTTTAGGAGTTCCTCAAATTACTCTTGAAACGGGACCTACCGACACGACAGTAAGTTACTCTGGAGGAACAGGTACCCAGACTTTAACTTTTACTTATACAGTATCCGCTGGGAATACAACGTTAGATCTAGATTATGTAGACACTAATTCACTATCCACAGCGGGAGGAAGTATTAGAAATGCTCTAGCGCAAGATGCTTTTTTAACACTGGCAACGCCGGGAACTGCAAATTCAATTTCTGATAATCAGGCCATAGCAATTGATGGGATAGCACCTACTATTTCGCAGGTAAGGTCCTCAAAGGCCAATGGCTTTTATAAGTCAGGGGAAATTATTGATGTGCTAGTTGAGTTCAGTGAAGCAGTTAATGTATTAGGACTACCACAAGTCACCCTTGAGACCGGTGCCACCGATGCAATTGTCAATTATTCAAGCGGTAGTGGTACTGATACTCTTACCTTCCAGTATACTGTTGGGGCAACCGAAAGTAGCCTCGATTTAGATTATGAAACCGTTGGGTCCTTAAATACCGGTGGTGGTAGTATCAGAGATGTGATTGGTAACGATGCTAATCTTCTTTTAGTTGCACCTGGTGGAGTCGGTTCAATCTCTGATAACCAGGCCATAGTCGTAGACAATACTGTTCCTAGCGTATCTAGTGTGGAGGCCGTAAATGCAGATGGCGGCTACACGGTTGGTACTCCTTTGAGTATAAGGGTTATCTTTGATGAGGTCGTGGCAGTTTCAGGTACACCCGAGATTACCCTAGAAATGGGAACGACAGACAAAGCTGCCACGTACTCAACCGGTAGCGGGACCAATACTTTAACTTTTGGTTATACGGTGAGCTCTGGTGATACAACGGCAGATCTCGATTATAATTCTACTTTTGCCCTTGTAACTGCGGGTGGATCGATAAACGATTTAGCGGGTAATGCTGGAAACCTTAATCTCGCTGCTCAAGGAACAGCTAATTCTATTTCTGATGACCAGGCGATAATAATAGACACAACTTTGCCGACCTTATCTTCAGTTTTAACACTTAAAGCGAATGGCTCCTATGGAGTAGGTGAAGAGATAGATATTCTCATTCAGTTTGATGAATCGATTATTGTTACTGGTACGCCGCAGCTTGAGCTTGAGACAGGGGCCATAGATGAACAAGTCTCATATTCAAGTGGCTCAGGTAGCAATATTCTTACGTTTAAGTATACGGTGAATTCAGGGAATAGTTCTCCCGATCTTGATTATAAGAGTACATCATCATTATCTCTAAGCGGAGGAACATTAAAAGATGTGGGTGGAAATAATGCGAATTTAGTTTTAGCAACCCCAGGGGCAATAAACTCAATTTCAGATGATAAAGATATTATTATTGATGGGAGTACTCCCACCGTAGTTGAAGTAAAAACAAGTAAGGCCGATGGGGCCTACACAACCTCTGAAGAAATTGATATACTGGTGGTTTTTGACGAAATCGTATATGTTACGGGGACTCCACAGATCACTTTAGAAACAGGAACGGTTGATAGAGTTGTAAACTACTCTTCTGGTTCGGCCAGTGATACCTTGGTTTTCAGGTACACTGTTGCTGCTTCCGATATTAATTTAGATTTAGATTATTTATCATCCAGCTCCTTAACACTTAATAGTGGGTTTATAGGTGATGCGGTTCCTAACCCCGCCAATCTTTCACTGGCCCTACCTGGTTTCCCTGGTTCAATCTCTGATAATCAACAAATTTTAGTCGATACCATTCTCCCGATTGTAGAGGCGGGAACTAATCAATCAGCAAGTTCATCTTTTACTCAAAATGCATCTTTAACTGAAGACTCGACTCCGACTTACAGCTGGACAAAAGTTTCAGGACCTGGAGTCGTTACATTTAACCCTAGCAATGCTGTACAAGATCCACTAATCAGCGTCTCTTTAAATGGCTCTTATGTTATTCGCTTAGAAGTTACGGACTCAGCAGGAAATAGCAGTAATGATACCTTTACTTTAGATTGGGATAGCGTAGCTCCCCCTGTTATGGATTCATTTACAGCAGTAACAACAAGTGGAATCGATAATGGTGTCATAGATATTACACTCGATTTTCCTGCGGACATAACAGATTATAATCTCGTGCAAATAAGGGGTAGCGAGGGGGCCACGCCCCCCCCAGGTTGCGCCGGTGGCTTTGTCGTAAAATCTTATGGTGTTGGTCAGTTTATAGACGAAGTTTATGAAGCTGATACTGGCTTTCCTGGTGGTACTTTTTCTGGGCGATTATGTATTTGGGACTCTTTCGGAAACTTAACTAGCTCCCAAACCTTTAGCTCTATACTGGCCTCTAAAGTTCATAAGGTTTTTGTAACCAATG
>JAGSHJ010000403.1 GCA_023954595.1 Bacteriovoracaceae bacterium
CACCATACAGCTCTCTCCATTCATATACCGTCTTACCGTCTTTTGTTTCATAAGGAGTAAGTGTGTATGGAAAAGAATCAAGACTGTGGAGAATCTCCTGCTCCTGCTTCATCTCCTCAATGCCTTTGTCGTTAGAGACTTTAAGAATTACGGATTTATCTGCATCGAGTTTACATCTGTAGTTAGAGTTTGAAATCCCAAGGCTAAGTGGTTCTACTTCTTCAATAGAGTTGAAACCATAAAGGGAAAGAATGTCAGCGACGTCCTGCTCGCTTAAACGTGTATATGCGGCCACTTGAATCTCCTAGATTTGACAATACTTCTACATACGAGATTTTAGTGGTTTTTACAACGCGTAATAAATACAATGATTTAATGAAAGCAATCGTTTTAGGCTCCACAGGACTTGTTGGAGGATGCCTTGTAAATCAACTACTTAACCTAGACTCAATAAAAGAAGTTGTTGTATTCAATCGCCATAGCTTAGGGTTTGAGCACTCAAAACTCAATGAACAGATCGTGGACTTTGATAAAATAAATGAGCTGAATCTTGAAGCAGACTTTATGTTTTGCTGTCTAGGCACAACAATCAAGAAGGCCGCAAGTAAACAGGGCTTTCGAAAAGTAGATTATGATCTTCCCTATGAATTTGCTGATTTATTCTCTAAAACACATCATCAAGGCCTTGCTGTAATAAGTGCCATTGGTGCAAGTTCAAACTCGTCGTTTTTCTACAACCAAGTAAAGGGAGAACTTGAAGACTCACTTAAAGCACTACCTTTAAATAAGTTAGTCATTGTAAGGCCGTCCCTTCTTCTTGGGGAAAGAGAAGAAAATAGACTGGCCGAAGATATCGGACAGAAACTATCCCCCTTCTTAAACTTCATACTTCCCAAAAAATACAGGCCTGTTAATGCGCAGCTTGTTGCAAGGACTATGATTGATTTGTGTATTGAAGGCAAAACTGATGCCGATATAGATCATGAGATCATAAGTTAACACCACACTTGCTGCCAAACATTCTTACAGGCCTAGACTTTGAATCTTGAACTCCTATCAAAGACAATACTGTCATCAAGGAGGATTAATGAAAATTTTAACTATATCTCTATTAACTAGCTTATTTGCTTTTGCAGGCTCTAATAATTCTACACCTCAGGCCTTAGAAGCAGCAAAAGCTCATGAACGCCTAGACCTTCCACAGAAGCAGCAAGAAGATGACAGGTGTATGGTAAGTACTTTTCAAGGCCCTGATAAGGGCAGCAAGATTACGGCCGTGATCCAAGAGCAGCGAGACTCTAAAAACCACATGGCCGAGAAAGAGCTTATGAATAAACTCATGGAGCAAAATCAAGCAGCAGGCTTTAATTTTACTTCCCGAGTAAATTGTAAATAACTACCAGGGAAGTTCCTGACCATTTTGATGCCAAAACTTCCCAGTATTTTCAATACTCAGACGCTCTAGAACTTGTGCTAACCCCTGTGCAGCCTCATCTGGTGTAATATCACCATTTTGTCCTGTCATATCGGTTTTAACATAACCTGGGTGCAATATAGCAACAGGGTGACCCTTTGCTCTAAGATCCATTGCCAAAGACTTAGACGCAGCATTGGCAGCGGCTTTACTCATTCTATACCCATACATGCCACCGGAGTCATTATCCCCAACAGAGCCCATTCTTGAAGTCACGATTCCAATTTTTGCATTTTCACCTAAGTGTTTAAGAATTTGATTCACCATATTGATAGGGCCTATGGCGTTTACTTCGAACTGTTTTCTAATAGCATCAAGATCAAGGTGATCTAGCGATTCATTTGAAAGAACTCCGGCATTATTTATAAACAGATCAACTTTTTGAGCGCTAAATGCATCTTCTAAAATAGAAGACAGGTCTTCATTAGTGGTATCAACACCTAGTACAACTTTAACGTTGTCTAGTTTATTCAACTCTTCACTGTCATGCCTGCATAGAGCTACAACTTTGTGAGAATTTTTAGCGTAGAGCTTGGCAAGCTCTAATCCTATCCCTCTATTCGCTCCTGTAATTGCAACTAGCATTTTACTCTCCTTTTAATAAGTTTAAATTCTTAGCAAGTTCACCGTCTGTATCAACACGATCACCAATAACAAGAATTGAATCTTGTTCGCCAAATTCATTCATTACAAATTTGGCCGCCATCGCCGACGGCTTCCAACAATTCATATCCTCACTGCAACTAAAGGAGCTTTCAAAGTATTCATCAAGCTTTAATGTCTTTAGTTTATCTGAAATCGGATACTCACTGATTACAACTTGTTTAATGTTGGCCTTGTGCGCCTTTTTTATCAACTTTAAACTCTTAGACAAAACTAGGTCATGCTCAAGGTAGGAATTAATAAAGCTTTGCATCTTTAAATAGTCTTGCCGATAGCTTTTCATGTCAAACAAGCGACTCTGCCTTTGCTTCTGGATGACACCTTCAACTTTGAAAAAGCGTAGGACCTCTATAATGTTTTTTGGTCTAAATAGAGATTGGATAATCTTCTTTTTCAAGGACTTCATACAATAAAGAGTTCCATCAAGGTCCCAAATGATAATTGAATACTGATCTGGTTCGACTTGTTCTTTTTCTAAATCATTAATATGGATAAATTTACAGAACTGTGTTTTGAGCATAATCGTTTCCTAAGTATGGTCTCTATTTTTAATCACTTCTTGCTCAAGTTCAAATCATTTCTTTAGGCCGTAATCTTGCAACTCTTATCCAAAAAAAACAATGGAGGATATATATGAAAGCACTAAGATTTCACCACCCTAAAAAGGTCAGTGTTGATGAAGTTGATGACCCAAAAATTGAAAAACCAGACGATATTATACTTAAGGTCACATCAACTGCTATCTGTGGTTCAGATCTGCACATATTAAATGGTATGGTTCCTCAGGCCAGAAACCACATTCTAGGTCATGAGTTCATGGGTGAAGTTGTTGAGGTTGGCAGTGGTGTTAAAAAATTTAAAAAGGGAGAGCGTGTAGTAGTACCCTTTCCAATTGCTTGTGGGAGTTGTTTTTTCTGCAACCATAAACTACCAACTCAGTGTGAGAATAGTAATGAGAAAAACTATGGGCCTGAAGGTGGACTATTAAAAGAAAAAGGCGGAGCACTCTTTGGTTATACTGATCTCTATGGTGGCTA
>JAGSHJ010000370.1 GCA_023954595.1 Bacteriovoracaceae bacterium
CCTACAGTAAATAAATGACGCACATATGAGCGAGAATAGTTACTACATACCTTACAATCACATTCGGGATCTGGTGGAAGCTCATCAAACTGAAACTTTTGCTTCTTAATATTCACAGGGCCATGTGATGTTAAAAATTGTCCGTTACGGGCATTTCTTGTTGGAAGAACGCAATCGAACATATCGATTCCGGCCCTAATGCCATTTAAGATGTCTAGTGGTTTACCTACACCCATAAGATAGCGGGGTTTATGCGCTGGCATCTTAGGTGTGAAGCTATTTAAAAAATCCACCATCTCTTCATTTTTCTCACCAACACTCAGACCACCAAGTGCAAGTCCAGGAAGATCAAGCTCCTCCAGTCTCTCCATACACTCTTCTCTTAGGTCTTCATGAAGTCCACCTTGAACGATTCCAAATAGGTGCTGGTGATCTTGAAGTTTATAATCAGCACAGCGCTTGGCCCATCTTAGGGTCAGCTCCATACTCTCTCTTAGTCGAGCTTTAGAAGCGGGCAGCGCAGGACACTCATCAAAAATCATCACGATGTCTCTTCCTAGAGCTTTTTGAATTTCCATTGATTTCTCTGGAGAAAGCATGTGGTAGGAGCCATCAAGGTGAGATTGAAACCTAACACCTTCTTCAGTTACTTTATTTAAATCTCCCAATGAGAAAACCTGGTATCCACCAGAGTCAGTCAATATAGGACGATCCCAATTCATAAACTTGTGAAGTCCACCCATTTTACCAATCAACTCGTGACCTGGACGTAAATACAAGTGGTAGGTGTTACCAAGAATAATCTCAGCACCGACTTCTTTTAGCTCGTGATGCCAAATTGCTTTTACAGCACCTCTTGTCCCAACCGGCATAAAGATTGGTGTTTGAATTTCACCATGCTCTGTTGTTACGACACCCGCTCTTGCATTGCCGCTTGTGCCTTCTAATTTATATATACTCATTCATTCCTCATTATCATCATGGAATCACCATAGGAGAAGAATCTATAACGCTCTTCTACGGCCTTATTGTACAACTCTAAAGTTTTCTCTCTTTCCACAATACTAGATACCAACATTAATAGTGTGGACTTAGGTAGGTGAAAATTTGTGATTAAACCCTGAATTGATTTAACTTCTTTTCCTGGGTACAAAAAGATATCAGTACTTTTCTCTTCTGGTAGAGAGAACTTTCCATCTTTATAACAACTTTCAAGAACTCTCAAAGTGGTCGTTCCCACCGCAAAGATGTTTTTGGCATTATTAAGCTTTTCAAGATCTTCTTCTGAGATATCAAAATGCTCGCGATGCATTTTATGTTCAATAATATTATCAGAGCTCACAGGCTTAAAGGTTCCTGCTCCAACATGAAGAGTTACACGGGCCAGATCAATTCCCTTCTCTTTTAGAGAATCAAAGACCTGGTTTGTGAAGTGAAGCCCAGCAGTAGGTGCAGCAACTGATCCTGCATGTTTTGCATAAACTGTTTGATAATCACTTTTATCCGCCTCATCCGCAACACCGTCACGAATATAAGGAGGAATCGGAATATTTGCTTTTTCTTCTAGAAAGTCTAGAAGCTCACGCCCTTCTAAATTGCATTGAACATAAAAAGATCCGTCTTCTAGGATCTTTTCAATTTTGACTTTTAACTCTCCAAAGAGAAAAACATCCCCGAGCTTTTTCTTACCACTTGTCTTGAGCATGGCCGGATAAAGTCCGCCCTCATCAAGAAGTGATAAAAATAGAATCTCGGCCTTTCCACCGGTAGGTTTTTTGCCTAAAAGTCTGCACGGAAACACTTTGGATTGATTCACAACAAGAAGCGTATCCTCTGGCAAGAACTGTGCAATATTGTGAAACTTATCATGCTCCAAGCTCTCACTTTGGCACTTATAAACCATTAGCTTTGAATGGTGGCGCTCAGGCACAGGCCTTTGTGCAACCAGTTCGTCCGGCAGGTGGTAGTCGTAATTTTCTGTTAACAGGTCCTCTCTTTTCATATGGCAAGACTTATCATAGAATTAACGCAATGAGAATTTTAATGACCACACTTTTATTCGGTTTTGCCTCTCAGGCAGCTATTGATTACTCCCGTTTCGAGCAGGAGATGAAATATTTGCGTGACAGTGCCTTTATAGACACAAAAGAGCAGATTAATAGTGAAGTTACAGAAAAGACCAAGACATCTTATTTTAACCGAAAGGCGCAAAATACGGATGCGGCGAGTGACATTATTGATTTAGATCAGGTTTATTTCACCGATTCGATTTCCACCAAAGCGGCATCCCCTAAAAAGGACTAGGCGAAAGAGAAGCTTTTAAACAGTTTCAGTCTAGCAACAACCATCTCTATAAATTCATGAACGGCCTTAAGTTTAGGATAAGAATCCACCTGAGACAGAAGTAAATTAAAAAGATATTCAAAGAACTCAATCGCAGGCTGAAGATTTAACTTCTTAATTAGTAGGTCCACTATGCCGTGAGCTGGTTCAATGTCCTTGCCTTTAACTACATATAACGGGTTTTGATTTTTCATAATAATACTCTCTTAAAGTTGAGCTTCAATTTCTGTGGCCATTTTTAAAAATTGACCTTGTAGTTCTTTATAATCTTTTGCCTGAAAGTCAAAAACGGACTTTCTACTAGACATAGATTTTGCAAAATTCGCCTTATTTGAAAACGGCGCATATACATGTGCCTGAGGAAATTCTTCTTTAATACTTTTGAAATCCTCATTAGCTTGTTTTCTTCTCGACTCAAAAAGGTTTGGAATATAGCCTAAGTTTTTAGGGGTTTTAACAATTCCCATATCTTCAATATCTAGAAGCACTTCTTGAATATTTTTAAGCCCCTGCTCGCTAAAAGAGTCTGGGATAAAAGGAAACAGCACCCCATCAACAGCGCATAGAATGTTTACAACAAGAAGGCCTAAGGTTGGAGGTCCATCAATAACGATATAGTCGTAGTATTCGCGCAGACGATTTTTTTCAATAAACCTATTCAGTACAAGCTGTCTTGGAGCATTAATACCAGCAACTGTTAATTCAAAGCCTGAAAGAGCTTGAGAGGAAGGAATTAAATCAATGCCTGAGTCAGTTTTAACAATTGCCTCTGACAAAAGGGCCCCTGTATGCAATGCCTTAAGCTCCCTTACACTATTGATCATAAGATTGAAGATATTATGTGTGTGTATTTTTGGATCATACCCAAATAGAGAACTGAAGTTGAATTGTGGATCCATGTCGAGGCAGAGAACTTTGTGTCCTTTTTCGCTCAAAGCACGTGCCGTGTTATAGGCCATTGTCGTTTTGCCCACCCCACCTTTTTGGTTCATAAAAGCAATAACTTTGCCCTCACCACTAGATTGAGTGTTCTCGTTACTTTTTCGAAAATTAAACATGGAAATCCTCCGTCTATATCCAAGGTAGGAAAATGATCAAAATGCGTCAATTTATTATGGCATTTAGCGAAATCAGACTATTTCTATCAA
>JAGSHJ010000085.1 GCA_023954595.1 Bacteriovoracaceae bacterium
ATTCATTCACTTGAAGTTGTTGATTACAAGTTTCCACACCTAAGCATACGCTTTAAGGTTAGCTCCGGCACATATATCAGAACCCTATTTTCCGAGTGTGCAAATCACTTGGGCACTATTGGATCACTAGTCTCACTTGAGAGGGAAGCTGTAGGGCACCATAATGTGAAAGATAGTATTGGTGAGTCTGATTGGCCGTCAAATTCTGACTGGGACTACCTAGGACATGGCCTCTCACCTGAAAAGACGCTTATTTATCCAAAAGTTCACTTTGCTCCCAAGGAGACAAAGCTTGTTATGAACGGTGTCCAATTAAAAAAGGACAGGGCCTTGGATATAGAAGACTCCAGCGGTGACACATTCTGGGCCTATGGAGACAGCGGTCAGCTTTTAGGCCTTATTAAAATAATTGATGGAGAGTGGAGAATTCAAGTTAACTTCTCTTGAAGCCTCTGATGTCCCTCAATAACCTCATTCCAACAAAAACTCATAAAGTCTTCCACGTCATTAAAATCTGAAGGGTTGACCGGTCCCTTAATAAAAATACCTATTTTTTGTCCGTGATTTATAAACCCTGTCTTACTGTTTATGACCCTTTTTGTTCCATGCAAGCTGACTGGATGTACTGGAATGTTTTTTTCATAAGCAAATTTGAGTAATGCCTTCTTTATAAAATTATAGTCCTTGGGTCTTTCTCCATTCTTTTGACGGGTACCTTCTGGGTAAACCTGAAGAGCTTGAATTCCCTGGATTAGTCGTGTTTGAGCTTTTACTAGTGCCTTTCTTCGAGATCCAGCGTTTTTACGATCAACAACCATAGCTCCTGCCGCATAAGCACATAGTCCAAGGATGGGAATATAGAGTATTTCCTTTTTCATGATAGGGGGGATTTGAAAACATGAAATGATTAGGGGAATATCCACAAAGCTTTGATGATTAGCAATGTATAGGCCTTTGGGTGGAGCGCTCTTCAGTGCTTGCGCCCTTTGATCTTGAACATAAATTTGTGAAAAAGTGGATACTCTTAAAATAATATTCGCAAATATCTTCCAGAAAGGAGCTGATATCTGAAGTCGTGTTTGTTCATTAAAAGGTAGGGCAATAAGTGCAGATGGAAAAACGGTAACAAAGAATGCTGTAAAGGCGATGGCATATGAGAACGGCTGGAGAGCTATTCTTGCCATCGCTCTCATTATTTTATCTTCGCCTTCAGTAGCTCACTCTTCATGAGGCCCTTAAGTCCGTTTTCGTTGTCTTCCCAGATCTTTTTAAGTGAAAGGTTCTCATCAAGAGTTGGGCATTCAAAAGTCAGAACACCACTTCCATATGTTTCTGGAACGAATGTCCCAAGAGAGCCTGGAGTTGGGTATCCAATATCAGGAACTGTCTCATATGAGTTGTGGCCAGCTAAATAGTCAGCAATTTCTTCAGCGTCACCATTAAAGTTTAATAGTGGCTTCCAAGAGTGAAAAGAAAGAACAAAACCAGGTTTAAACTTATTAAATAGTTTTATTAGAAACTTATTTTCTGGCTCAGAAAGTGCCTCTGGTCCTGGATTATACTTTGGCTTTCTAATTTGATCACTCCAGTTAGCTGAAGGATAGTTTCTGTTTAGGTCAACTGCATGAGAGTTCACTCTAGTGCCTGCACGGTATCCATCTACATTCAAGATTGGAATAACAACAATCGGAAGTTCTTCAAGTGAGTGATCTACTTTTAACCACTCAAATAACTCTTTAAGAACATAAACACCTTCAACTTCATCGCCATGAGTTCCACCAATCAAGTAGATGTACTTCTTAGACTTGATGTCCGTTCTAAAGGCTTCTATCGGGTTACCTTCTACACTTGTTCCAGGTTCTAGAGGATGAAAAATCATGTTACATTTCCTTGTGTGCGTATATGGCCGATTGCCCCGGAGTTTCTTCAACCTCTACCTCTAAGGCACTGAAGGTGAATTTAAATCTCTCTTGAGTAATACGACTAATTTCTTCGCATAAATATATAGCAAGCCTCTCGGCACTTGTGTTGGAAATTGGCAAAATGAGTACATCTTGCTTTGGAATCAGAAACTCAGACTCATCAGGAGTCATAAGATGGTAACTTTTTCCATGATCATGAATCTTGAGATGTGGATTATCTTTTGGAAGCAAAAGTTTATGGTCCAAAGAGTCGCACACTTCACGAACAATTGGCTTTATATCCAGAAAATCGAAAACCATATCTCCACTAAGCTTAGGAGCTTCGCCCTTGAGCATGACTCTATAATTATGCCCGTGTAAAGGCTCTCTTTCCCCATTTTCAAATATCAAAAAGTGGGAAGCTGCAAAATTAAAGTACTGCTTGTAGACTTTGATGGAGTAGTTAATATCCACAAATTACCTCGCTTTAAGTCAGAGAGCTTATATGAGCATTCGCCAATTGAAAAGAGTTCAAATGTTGTTTTTGTGGAGCGTTAAACCTAGATATTTCCAAATGATAAATAAAAAGTTAAATAAGAGTATGTCTATAAAAAATAAACTTAATGCGGCCCTTAATACTCTTAAAAAATCCTTGGATGATGAATATCTTCAGGGAGCTTTTGCTAAAATAGAGGAATCTATCAATAGCTTACCTGATGAATCAGCGTCAGCTGGCAATAATCTGCCAACACCACTGTTAAATCCTGATGAAATCGCTATGTACTCTGATGGTGCATGTCGTGGAAATCCAGGGCCTGGATCATGGGCATTTATAGCTCAAGATCACACGGGCAGCCTTGTTCAAACAGCCAGTGGAGTTAGTGAGCATACCACCAATAATAAAATGGAGCTCCAAGGGGTGATTGAAGGCCTTAACTACCTCAAAGGGGAGTCCACAAGCTATAGAAAGATCTTCTACTTTACCGACTCAAAGTATGTTGTAGATGGCATCACATCCTGGGTTAAAGGATGGAAAAAAAGAGGGTGGAAGAAGGCTGATAAAAAAGCACCTGAGAATCTAGAACAATGGCAGGAGTTGGATATGCTCAATGAGCGTTTCAATGTAGAGTTTATTTGGGTAAAAGGTCATGCTGGACATCCGCAAAACGAACTTTGCGATCAATTGGCCAATGAGGCGTTGGATGCTCAAGGCTTTTAGTTTTATTGGCCTTCTTATAACTTCCAATGCCCTTGCTTGTAAGCTAGATCCTTCCCGTGAGTATATTTCATTCTCAGCACCTGTGACATATCTTCTACAAGAGTTAGACTTGTTGGATGATAAGTCGTTTAAGGCGGTATCCTCCTATCATCCTGTTAAAAACACAGATATTGCCAAATTGCCTGGTGGAATATTTTTATCTCCAAAGAAACTATCAGATAAAAAAAATGCTGTTGTCTTCTTTGATGAAAGTAGAGAGCTAAAGAAAAGTCTTCAACAAGCAGGTATCAAGCAAGCTGTTGAGGTCGTTACTAGGGGCCTAGATCCCTTCGAGGCCAATAGAAAAGCAATGACTGCCATAGCTGGTTTTTTAAGTAATTGTGCTCAAAGAGTCGAACTATTAGAAAAAAAAATAAACCTTATAAAGTCTAAAGTGAAAAAAACGAACTTGAAGAAAAAGAGCTACGTATTCTTCCTTGGAAAGTTCGCTAAAAGTAAAAGACCGCCAAGGCTAGTTATAGCCAATGATGGGTTTGTAACGTTTTTAAGAAAAGAGCTAAAAATGAAAACATACCCATCTGAACTGGCATATGTTCCACCTTCAAGTAGAATTCTAAACAAAATAGAAAATGCTATAATGATTGGCATTTATGATTCCAGTGAAAAGCTTTCGATTGAAAAAGTTGTAGAAGGAAAGTTCAATATCGGCTTCCCACAGGTTTTAAGCCCTGGAATCACTCAAGTGTTTTTTTTAGAGGCACTTGCAAGCTCATCTTTTTTTAAGGGTATAAAATGAAAATTGAGATTAAAAATGCCTTTAAAGTAAATCAAAGATGGGTAGATATTAATTTGGCCGCTTGTAAGAATGAACTCAACTTTCTTATTGGACCTAATGGAGTAGGAAAAACAAGTCTATTCACCTTTCTAAAGCTTAACCCTTCTCTGTTTGGAAACTTAAAACCTGCATATGTTGGGCAATCAAGGTTTCATCCTCTAAGTGATTTATATGTAAGCGATGCTCTTAAAGTTATTGAAGAAGAAGTGAAAGGGGCGTTGAGCTGGAAGGATAACACTCTTTCTAAAAATCTTAATCTTGAACTACTTATGGATAAAAAGGTTTCCGCACTGTCTGGTGGTGAAAACCAAAAGTTAAAAATTGCCCTCGCGCTGATGACTCCATTTGATATTTTACTGCTTGATGAGCCTCTACAAAATTTAGACAAAGAGAATCAAGAGTTAATCATTTCCTTTTTAGAGAAATTATCTCAGGACAAAATCGTATTGATTATTGAACACGACCTGAATAAATATCCCAATAAGGCCGGCAAAATAAATGTAATGAGCAACCTAGAGAATAGAGTGGAGGTTATGCATGATCGAGATTGATCTTACCAGAGCAATACTTGCTTTCATGTGTGGCTATTTTCTTACTCTCTCTGGAAGCTTGTCCCAGATTGTTACCAACAACAGCCTCGCTAGCCCTTCAACCTTGGGCTTTGATGCACTGGCCGCCTTAAGTGTTATCGTCTCACAAGGGATTATCGTATATGGTGGTATAAGCTACCCATTAGAGTTTGTTTCATTGGCCATATTTGGATTTATATTTTGTGGTTTTATCGCCATTAGTTATACCAAGGGTAAGACAACTCTTAGATACTTTAGTTTAGACATCAAGTTTTTAATACTTACTGGACTTGGCTTTAACCTATTTGTGGGGGCCATATTTTCAATTGTTCAATTTCTTTTCATGTCTCTAAATTGGGAATTTCCAAGTGGGCTCTGGTTTGGAAACTTTAGATTCTTCCACGAAGAAAGCGTTTATATATTTGGCCTCACTTTATCAGCGATATTATTTTATCTATTTAAAAACATATCCCAATTAAGGCTTCTAAGCTTGGGAGAGGACATAGCACTTGGCCTAGGTGTCAATGTCGTCAAGGCTCAAAGACTGGCACTATTAGTTTCTTTAGGCCTGACAGGTGTTGTCATATCATTTTTTGGGGTGTTCTCTTTTATTGGATTGATTATGCCTCATATGTTGCGTGGCTTTAACTTCTTTAATAAAAGCATGAGACATGAGTTATTCATAGGCCCAGCCGTTGGAGGAGCCTCTCTAAGTATTATTGACTATTTTTGTTTCCGATTCGACTTTCAGGGAGCTGAGTTTCCCGCAGGAATGGTCTCTTCGATTGTAGGGGCACTTTTACTCATTGTTTTACTGGCCAAATCTCAAGTTAAAAACTTTGCAAAAGACTAAATATTATTCAATAATTATTTAAAACGGTTAATTGATTTCATAAAAGGATTGAGCATGAAAAGAATTACGCTAATTACCGCTGCATTGCTTGTATTTTCTGCTTGCAACAAAGGCAACAACGCTGCTGATGTAAGTTTAAAAACTGAAGACGACAAAACTTTTTACTCTATGGGTTTCATGTTGGGCTCTAACCTTCAAAGATTGAACCTAACCGACCATGAACTGTCTGCTCTTTACAAGGGTCTAACTGACTCTGCAAAAGGGAACAAAGCTGAAGTTGAACTACAGGTTTACCAACCGAAGATTCAAATGATGTTTAAAGAAAGAATGGAAAAAGTTGCTAAGAAAGAAAAAGAACTAGGTAAGGGCTTCATTGACGAATACATGAAGAAAAACCCAGATGCTAAAAAGACTGAAAGTGGTCTAGTTTATAAAATCATCAAAGCTGGTTCAGACAAGAAACCTTCTGCTGAAGATACTGTTAAAGTTCACTACCATGGTACATTGGTTAACGGTGAAGTATTTGACTCTTCTGTAGAGCGTGGAGATCAAATTACATTTCCTCTAAATCGTGTAATCAAAGGTTGGACTGAAGGTCTTCAACTTATTGGCGAAGGCGGAAAGGTTGAATTAGTAATTCCACCAGAGCTAGCATACGGAGAGCAGGGTGCTCCTCCAAAGATCCCAGGTGGGGCTACTTTGAAGTTCGAAGTAGAACTATTTGAGATTGTTGCTCCAGATAAAAACAAAAAGTAATAATCAAATCAGGCCGGACTTAATGTTCGGCCTTTTTTTTTGTGGTTTAAGGAAAGTAGTTTTTAAAAGGAACCTCTTCAACTACCTCGACTGGAAGTCCCATATAGTCTACATATGCATAGTTATCACCTACGCAAAAGAAGCTAAAAAACTTTTCATCCTCTAATCCAAGACTCATTCTTCTACAATCTTTTTGCTCATTTTCAATTTTAATTTTTACCACTTCAACTTTATCAAGTGATAAATACTTCATGCATCTAGATTCAGTTAATATTGAGTCGCTGTAAGAGTTTACCTTCATGTTGTTATAAGATCGTAGTCCAATTTTGTAATCTTTAAAACGACCACCTGTTTTACATGCAGGAGTTAAGTCATAAGGCTCATAAAGACTTTGCTCTTCGAATTCACTAAGAAAGTAGATCACATTGTGTAGAGTCTTCTGGCTTTTCTCATCTTTCTCTTTTAGTAATAACTCTCTACAGTCACTTTTTGAAAGAGACTTCTGAATACCGTTACCTTTACTACTGGAGGAGAGGTTATTAATGATATTCATTAGGCCTGAGCGATAGGGGTCCGCTAAGTTTGATATTCCATCAAGTAGTCCATCAGCATGTGACGGTAAAGATATAAAAAGAATTAGAAGTAGGGAGTATGCTTTCATATAAATCTTCCTTTAAATATTTATCGGTATATAAAGGAGATTTATTAAGGTGTTGGTTCTTTGCGGGATAAATAAAAAAGGCCTTCAGATGAAGGCCTTGATTTTATGAAAAATTAAATAGTTGCAGGCTTAAACCAACAAAATGGTCTAACACCTTGAGTGTCACCAGCGTTTCTGTAGCATACGCCAACAGACTCGTCTTCTTGGTCTACATCACTGAACTCGCTTAGGTGACATAGAGCACCTTGGTAGTAAGTATCAAGACGACATTGAGTGTCTGGGTGATTGTGGTTTGTGCTGCTTACTACTTTTGAATCTGGAGTTTCAAAAGATGGAGCAGTAGTTTGTTGTCTTAAAGCTTGGAATAGCTTAGCTGTACTAAGACCGGCCATTGAGCCTCTTTGACAGATTAGACGATCTTCGTCACCGCTGAATTGCTCTGAACAACTGTCGATAACAACCTGTGGAACTTCAAGTTTAGAAAGAACCGCATTGTGGTCTTCGCCTCTAAAAGACTTTCTTAGACACTTCATTGTTGCGAAGTAATCAGCTTGTCCTTCATTTGTTGCCCACTGGCTCCACCATCCAGACTTCTTAGGAGCTCCACCGATGTGGTGACCAAGTTCGTGGCAAACAACTAAAGCAAATCCATCTGGAGTGATCGTTTCGTGTCTTGCAAGACCACCAAACATATGAACATTCCAAACATCGCCAGTTCTAGATGCATAAGCGTTTACAGTTCCATCTTCCCAGTTCTTTTCAACTTTCAATTCGCCACCCATTTGAGAAACAATAGGTGCGTAAATATCAGTAACTTTATCTATAACTGCGTTGAATGTTTCTTGATCTAAATTTGAGTTTGAAATTGATTTGGCGTGTGCCGGAATCTTAAGATCGTTCTCAGGTACAATTCCTTCTGACCCATCGATTGTACATGTGTAACCAGGGTTGGCCAAAACAGCTGCAACTGCCACAGTATTAAATAGTTTTCCTAGCATAAATCCTCCATGATGTTATTGCTGTGTATCCCTATATTGTCTCGGAGAATGGTATCCGTGGCAAAGAAAAATAAGATCCTGTAAGTAATTGTTATAATGGTTAAGAATGACGGTTAACTAAGGAGCAAGAATGTATAAATTTATTTTTTATGCACCTGAAAATGCGTGCGAAAAAATTAAAAAATCTGTCTTTGAAACAGGAGCCGGTACCATTGGAAAGTATGAGCAATGTGCTTTTGAAATTTCAGGTATAGGCCAATTCAAACCCGCACTAGGAGCGGCTCCGGCCATTGGCGAAGTTGGAACACTAGAGAAGGTTCAAGAGAGAAGAGTTGAGATTTTATGTACTGAAAAAAACATACGACCAGCACTTAAGGCCATGCTTGAATCACATCCTTATGAAGAACCAGCTTATGAAATTATTGCCGTTGAGAACCACAGGTTTATATAGGTAAGGATCGATTTTTTTGCCTACTGAACAGTTTACTCGGGTATTTTAGTGAGTTAAATCAGCTGCTTGAATAATTGACTAAAGCGTTCTCTTCAATCTGCCGATCAGTTACTAGATACAGTCTGAATTGGAGAGTGAATGAAAAAGTTCATGGTCTTAGCTTTTATAGTTTTTATACCGACAAGCCTGATGTCAAAGGAGCGTAAAGTCTTCGAGAAGAAGGCCTACCAAGCTCCTGTTAGGGAATTTTCTATTATTGCTACAAAGCAAGGATTCTTTCCCAATAAGATGTTTGCGTATGTTGGAGAGAAGGCTAAGTTTTTTGTTACTTCGACAGATGATGAGCCACAATGCTTTTTGCTGAAAGATCACAATGTTTTTCTTTCCGCGGAGAAAGGGAAACTCCAAGAGGCACATGTGCAATTCAAATATCCAGGAAGGTTTGAGTACTATTGTCCATCTACAAAGTTTAAAGGACATATTACTGTTGTAGAAAAACCTGGAAGTAGAAAAGCAGTTAAAAGAGAAGTGGCCAGTGAGAAGAAAAATTACTGGATACCAAGAGATTACGATTAATAACGAGGATAAATGAGCTCCGTATTTCAAGACGCCATTGGTTCACTACTGGCACCAATAAAAAATTTATTGGATGACACATCTGTGTCTGAGATTATGATTAATGGACCTCATGAGATTTTCATTGAACAGAAGGGGCTTGTTCATAAAGCACCTAATAAGTTTCCTGACGAAGAGGCACTAATGGCCTCAATGAGGGCAATTGCTCAATCTGTTGGACGAGTTATCGACGCCGACAACCCTCGACTGGATGCTCGTCTTCCTGACGGATCTAGGATTGCGGTAGTAATACCACCGATGGCCAAAAACGGAACAACCGTAGCAATTCGTAAATTCTCTCAAGAGAAACTAGGTCTTAAAGATTTAATAAACTTTGGCTCACTTTCTGCAGACGCAGCTCGCTTCCTGGATTGTTGTATGTACATCGGTAAAAACACTCTTGTTTCTGGTGGAACTGGTTCTGGAAAGACAACAATGCTAAACGTCTTGGGCTCAAGAATGCCAAAGACTCAACGGTTACTTATTATTGAAGATTCTGCTGAACTACAGATCAAAGCTGAGCATGTTGTGCAGTTTGAAACACGTAAGGCCAATAAAGACCAAGCGATAAGTGAAGTCTCTATAAGGGATTTGATTGAATCAGCCTTAAGGCTTAGACCCGATCGAATCATTGTTGGTGAAGTTAGAGGCCAAGAGGCGCTAGATCTTTTAAATGCAATGGGTACAGGACATGACGGTTCAATGGGGACAGTACATGCCAACACACCCTTGGATGCATGTACGAGACTAGAAACTTTATGCCTAATGGGGGAGACAAGAATCCCACCTGATGCTATTAGAAAAATGGTTGGCTCTGCATTGCAACTAATCGTTCAATGTTCAAGGTATCATGACGGAGGGAGAAGAACTTCACATATATCTGAAGTCTTAGGTGTGG
>JAGSHJ010000501.1 GCA_023954595.1 Bacteriovoracaceae bacterium
GCTGATGGCGATAAAACATCTCACCAAGCTTTTTTAGTTCTCCCACAAAGGTATCACCATCGTTAGAAATCTCAACTCTATTGGGACTTAACTTGAAGGCAATTGATTTTGCCTTGGCATGAACGATGGCATTTTGAATTAAGTTCTTTGTGATGACTTCTAGCATCCTTCTATCAAGCTTTAGATCTGCATCGCCCTCTATCGCTATCTCTATTCCAGGCCATTGCTCTTGTATGCTTTCTAGGTAGCTTCTTATGCTTATGTCTTCTAAGAATACCTGGCGGTTACTTGGTTCTGAAAAGATTAGAGAGTTTTCAAGTTGAAGCTCTAGACGAACTGTATCGCTAACGATTTTTGAAGCATCTTCAGATTCTGGCTTACCCTGAAGGTCTTCACTAAGTCCCTCGGCCCTAAGTCTTAAGGACGCCATATAGGTTTTAAGCTCGTGATTTGCAGAAGCAAAAAATTGATTAAGCTTAAAGTTTCGTTTTCTCTCTTGGAGGATGTAGTAAATCAAGGCAAGACCACCACCGGTGATGAAGACGATAAGAGTAAGACCTTCTGCGATAATCATACTTCTTTTAGCGGTGGTGTATTTTAGACCGAGTGAAAGCCACCAACTTGCTAAAGAGATGGTGAAGATGAGCCAAATGATGGCCGAGATAATTTTCCAATCAATTAGTTTATCTTTTTTCATTAAAATATTCACTGCAGGCATCAAGGATGTTCTGGCAGGCTTTTTCACTTAGTTCACTATCTATGGCGGCTGAAAAGAATCCAACCTCAAAGGCAGCAGGGGCTACATAGAGCCCACGGCTTAAGAATTTTGGGTATAAAGCTTTAAAATGCTCTCCATGATCTTTTGGTAATTGATCAATTGTTCTAATGGGATCAGTCGTCTTTCCAGTCATAAAAAAGAGAGAGGCCATTTGAATACATTGCATTGGAATACCATGCTTTTCAAACCCGTCGTTAAGTTTTGCAGCAAAGTCTTCACAAGCCTTATTCGTATTTTCAATAATATTATTATTTTTGATCTTCTTAAGGGTATTGAGACCGGCCACCATACAAATAGGGTTACCGCTTAAGGTTCCCGCTTGGTAGACAGGTCCATTGGGAGCAAGAAAGTCCATGACTTCGTCACGACCAGCGAAGGCACCCACAGGAAAACCTCCACCGATAATTTTTCCATAAGTCACAAGATCTGGAACCACATCGGAAACCTCGGCCATGCCACCCATTGCAACTCTAAAACCAGAGATGACTTCATCAAATATAAGAAGGGCATCATTATCTTTTGTAATTTTTCTAAGGAACTGGAGGAACTCATTTCTTTGGGGGAGAAGTCCGTAGTTAGCCGGAAGAGGCTCAATAATCACGGCGGCGATGTCTGAGCCTTCTCTTTTAAAGATTTCCTCAACGGCTTTTTCATCATCAAGCTTAGCAACCAAAGTTTCACTTGCGACAGCGGCAGAGATACCAGCGCTGGAAGCGGTTGCCGTTCCAGCAAGACCTGAGCCTGAAGCAACTAACATTGAATCCACATGACCGTGATAGCAACCATCAAATTTTAAGATTTTATTTTTTCCAGTAAAGCCTTTAGCTAAACGAAGGGCGGTCATGACAGCTTCGGTTCCAGAGTTTACGAATCTAATTTTATCCAGCCAAGGAATCTCATTGGTGATCCATTCCGCCAACTCAAGTGAGTAGGCTTCTGGAGCACCAAAGCTCCAGGCTTTATCGACAATTTCTTCAATAGAGCGCTGAACGTCCGGGTCTCTATGTCCTAGGATTAATGGGCCAAATGATGAGCAGAGGTCTAAGTATTTTTTATCATTCTGATCGTTTAAGTAGGCGCCTTCACCACTTTTAAAAAATATTGGGGCTTGCTCTAGGCCCTTGAAAGCTCTAACAGGAGAGTGAACTCCACCAGGAGTAACGGCCTGACTACGATTGAAAAGAGATTGGAATTCATTCATGATTTATCCTATTTTGCTCTGGTACCACTGTTCATAACTTAAGTAAATTTCAAGCCTTTCTGTGGGAATTGATTGTGCAATTGTGCTGTGCGTATTCCCTGGTCCACAGGCGTGAAAACCTTCGGAAATTTCTGGGTTTTCTTTGAGGGCCA
>JAGSHJ010000203.1 GCA_023954595.1 Bacteriovoracaceae bacterium
AACTAATGATCAGGCACGAAGAGTGGCCGCAGTTCTAGATCATGTAGAAATAATAGATCTTGCAGTAGATAGTGGTAAGGACATGGTAAATGGGATTGAGACTATCCTCGAAGATCTGGCCCAGACTAATGCTGTTCCTTATATAATTGCAGAGATCCCAACTAACCCAAGAGTGGAAGTTCCAGATCTTGAAAGGCTTAAGGCCACACTTAGTAAAAAAAGAAAAACACAACAAGGCGATGACGCTATAGAGTCAGTCTTTATTCTAGATCAAACCTTTTGTCCTGATACAAAGTTTTTAGGAGCTGAGGACTTTCTTGGAAGCTCAAAAGCATTGTCCTATGTAAGTGGATCTAAGTTTCCAAGTGGAGGGCTTTGTACTGCGGGCTACGTTGTTGCAAACGATCTAGCACAAGACTATATGGGATACGTAGAAAAGCATCTTCAACTTTGTGACAATGGTGCCACTGGTTTTCAAATTGAGACTTTAACTAAGCAGATGCCTTCGATGGTAGAGCGTATTAAAGCGGCCTACAAGAACACTCGTGAGTTTGTAGACTTTATTGAACAAACTCTTCCAAATGCAAAAATCAATTTTGTACCACAAGATATTGTTGAAGCAGGCTTTACTCCTTCTGTTTTCTCTCTAGATCTTCCTACCAAAGGTTCAACTCCTGAGGAGAAAGAATCTTATAAGAGAGAGCTTAATAAGAAGCTTATTAATCTTATGATTAATGAAATCCCAGACGGCAGTAAGCATTGCGTGAGTTATGGACAGCTTAAAGGTTGTTATTGGACAATTCCTGCAACTTCCACTCAAGGGACAACTAAAGAAGGGGACAAGGACTACATTGTACGTGTTTCCATGTCACCTGAGCTTGATCTAAAGAAGCACAAAGAAGTCTTTAAGAGGTTTTGCCAAGAGAACTTCACCCACAGCTAATTAACGTTCAAACGCCAATCGAAAAAACAGCTACTTAAGGCAAGTTGATAGTAAAATAATTACTCATAATAGTAATTATTTTATTGATATAAGTAAAAAAGTTACTTATTGTTTAAGTATGTTAGAAAAAATTTTTGGCAATAAAACTCTATCGATCATTCTTTTAAACCTTTATCACTACGGAGAGGTTTACGCTGCTCTTATTGAAAAGAACACAGGTACAGGCAGTAGGGCGATATTAAACCAACTGAGTAAAATGGAAGAGGCCGGGGTTTTTGTTTCAAGAACCAGAGGCAGAACAAGGCTTTATACATTTAATCCTAAAAGCCCTTTTGTGAAGCCCATAAATAATATCATCGAAATCGTATACTCGAATATGACCATCAAGCAGAAAGAACAAATGTTTAATGAAAGACAGAGACCCAGGGCCAAGGGTAAAGAAGTTATAAAATGAGTTTTAACTATGAGTCTTGCTCAGAAGAAGAGCTTTGGAAATATGTAGCAAGTGAGCTTACTAGGAATAACGTTGATGTAATTTTAGTTGGAGGTGCAGTTGTCTCTGTCTATACTGAAGGGGCATATAAGTCTGGTGACTTAGATTTTGTGTTAAATGATTTCGTCAGAACTAAGCTTAACCCTGTAATGGCCATGCTTGGCTTCACTCAAAGAGGAAGGTATTACAAGCATCCTAAGTGTGAACATTTATTTATAGAGTTTGCATCCTTTCCTGCAAGCATAGGGGATGACTACAACATCGAACCTCTTGAGGTCGAACATGAAGGTCAATGCTTAAAAATTTTCTCCCCCACTGACTGTGTAAGAGATAGGCTTGCAAGTTACGCATATTTTAGTGCACGCGAATGCCTAGATCAGGCCGTGATGGTCGCTAAGAAACATCCCATAAACTTTGAGAAGGTCAAATCTTGGTGTAAGCAAGAAAAGATTGAAAAAAAATATGAAGACTTTATTAGCGAACTTCAAAAGTAACTCTTAGAAAACTAGATTCGCTCCGTGGCTGAAAGCCCTCCTTTGTTTTAATGCCTACAGAAGTTGGCAACTCCATTATCTTTTAAATATTTATATTCCTTTAATTTTTAGAGGTAAGGTCCCGTAATTATTAGTTAAATAAGTTTGTAAAACATCCGATACAGTTATCAACCTACAATCAAATAAGTTGTTGGAATCACAGAAACTGGAAGAGGAATTGGTTTTAAACTTTATGAGCATTATTAAAATTATTACATTTTTCTTGTTGGGATTCGGCCTATCGGGCTGTCTTGATAAGTTGCCAGAAGTGGTTAGTAATAATTTTTGTCCAAACACCAGACAAGCTAATGGTAGATGTCCGTCTTTAAATTCTGGTAGCGGGTGGCATTTTCTTGATTCAACAAATTATGAATATGATTCAAGCACCATCGAAATCTCTGGTGGTAAGGCCAGTTTAAAAACAGTTGATACTCTTCACACTGAGGCTGACTTTGAACTTGGAACACATGTCGGTTCCTATTATGACTCGGCCACTAAGTCTATAAGCATGCTTGATAAGAACAGCGATGTTCTTGATGTTAGATCCATTTTTCCATCTAAGAGCTCGTCTTTAGTTGGGTATTGGCGCTTTGATAACAATTCAAATGACTCTTCTGGCAAAGGTAATGATCTAACAATGAATGGGGGCTCTTTTAGTAGTCTTTCAAAGGTGGGAGATTATAGTGGGCACTTTAATGATAATGCCGTCGCTATAATTAAAGACTCAGACATGATGCCTACTTCAAAGTTCACATTCAGTGCTTGGACGCACTCCAATGACCTCGCTGGTGGGCGTAGAATCATTGCGGGTAATACTGATGGCGGTGGCAGCTCTTTCTCTATATTGGTGGCTCCATCTGGAACACAATGGAGATTGCATTTAAGCGAAGCGGATGATGAAAGTATTCAACTTTACTCATCAAATCCAATACCACAGGATGTTTGGACACATGTAGCTGTCGTTGCTGATGGCAGTAAGCTTAAATTATATATTAATGGCATTCTCGATAATGAAAAAACTTATGATGGAACAATCAAGCCTATGACTACTTGCTGGGGGATTGGTGCCAGACCTAGAGGTGCAGATTGTTCTTGGCGAGACCAGCGTTGGGTCGGCTATATTGATGAAGTTGCATTATGGGATGATTCTCTTGATGAAGATCAAATCTCAAAACTATATTCAACTCAGCTTCTAAACTTTGCAGAGCACTCTTCTGATTGGACTCCACACTGGGATGAGCTAGTAGGACTTTATAATATGGAGTCTAACTGGATGGATCTGTCTGGTAATTCAAATCATGGCACAGCTGTGGGAGATGCAACATTTTCAGATTCTTCTAAAGTTGGCTCAAAGTCAGGCCTATTTGATGGAAGTGGGGATGAAGTAATTTTTGGAGCATCAAGTGAGTTTGTTGCAACTGCTAATCAACCATTTAGTATGGTAGGCTGGGCCAGACCAAAAAGTATCTCTGGCGCTACCCTTGATGACAGGCTCTTCTCCCTTCATAGAGGAAGCTCTGATGGTTCAGGGCTTTCAGTAGGGTTTGGGAATGGAAATAAGATTCAATTCTATAACCATAGTGATGCTTCCTATACTGATTGGGACACTGTGGTTTTAACTGACCAGTGGCACTTTATTGGTCTTGTATATAATGGAAGCTGTTTTCAGCCATATCTAAATGGTAAAAAAGATGGGGCATGTACAACCAAAAGCCTATTGGCCGGAGGTAGTTTTCCGGCAAGAATCGGATCCTATCATGCAGATAATGTTAACTATCATGGATATATTGATGACATGGCCTTTTGGTCTACTGGTTTAAATGAATCAGAAGTGGCATTAATCTATAATAGGCAAAAACAAAAGTTTGCAGCCTCCTATGAATCACCTGTGATCGATATGGGTGGTTCTCAAAATATAACTAATTTCTCCACAAAAACAGTTCTGCCTTTTAATAAAGAGCTAACAGTAAATAGCGAGAGTGTATCAGATTACCCTGGTATCACTGGAGATTTGAGTGTTGGTCTTGCAGGCTATTGGCCATTAAATGAAATCGCTCTTGATGGTGTCAGTGGTTATGATTTTGAAGACAAGTCTAACAATGATAACCACGGCAATGATGCTAGTGCTGCGGTAATTGGAGCTGATGGAATTCTTGGTAAGGCCGTGAGAATGAAAGGGTTTAATAGATCCTGTATTGATTTAGGAGACAAAGCAGATTTAGAAATCACTAGCTCTGCAACAATATCTGCATGGATCAGACATAATGGTCTTCCATCATCATCTGGCACAATCTTTTCTAAATTCAGCCAAAGTGGTGATCAGGCGGAGTATGCATTTTTTCTAAGCTCAACAGGTGAGCTCAAAGTTTTAAAATCTCATGATGGAGTCTATGCAAACGTAGAGAGTGTGCTCTCAAATAAAGTCTTCACTGCTGAAGAGATTTCAAAATGGAACCATGTAACCCTAGTTTTTAAAGGCCCCACAGATTACGAGATCTACATTAATGGTGCTCTTGATAGTGCAGGTAGTTTTTCAAATAGCGGCTTTTTTGGCAGTACTGCTGAAGCGGCCATAGGCTGTATGAGACAGTTGGCCGGAAACATTTGGCATCGAGCATGGAATGGTGAGCTGGACGAAGTAGGCTTTTGGTCAAGAGACTTAAGTGCTACAGAGATCCAGCAGCTATATCGCCGTGGTGCTAATAGAGTGAAGTATCAATTAAGAGCTTGCTCTGATTCAAGCTGCTCAGCTAACCCTGAATGGATGGGTGCAGGAGGAGATGGAACGACATTTTTGTCCGAACTCTACAATAGAAGCAGCACAGATATTGATACAACTTTTAATGGCTGTTACACGAGCTTTCCGGATGTTTGTGACAGTTCTGAATTTGGACCAGCTGGTGCCACCAAGTTAGAAGGCTTTGATATGCTATTTGCTGACTTTCCAATCTTTGACAAGTCAGATCTAACTAATAGGTTCTTTCAATATCGAGTTCTACTAGAGTCAGAGGACAATAGTATCTGCAATAGTGAAGCATGTTTACCTTCAGTGTCTGAAGTGGGCCTTACTCGTGATAGTTTCTACTATGCTGGATCTGCACAGATTAAATCTACATCTGCTCTTACTGTTGAGACGGCCCCTTACTCACTTACAGAGTATAGGTCTGGTTCATGCGATATCACTTATCAATTTTCAACTGATGGTACCAACTTCAAGTATTGGGATGGTAGTGCTTGGGTTGCAGTGAGTTCTGACAGTGATGCTAATAGTGCCTCTAGCGTATCTGATAAAATCTCAACACTTACAAGCTGGCCCTCAACTCTTTACTTTAAAGCGTTTATGAGCTCCGATGGCAGTGGATCATGCACACTGAGTAAGCTTTTAATTGAATAAAATTGGCACAAATCTAATGGAAGGAAATGTGAAGTATAAAAAAGTTGATTTAAGTTCATGGAATAGAAAAAAACATTATGAGTTCTACAAAGACTTCTCTGAGCCTTTTTTTGGAGTCAATGTAGATGTTGAGATTACCAATCTCTACAAACAAGCAAAGCAGGCCGGAGAGTCTGTATTTTGTGCGTACTTATATGGTATTGCTCGTGTCTTAAATGAAATTGAGCCGTTTAGATATAGAATCAAAGATGGTGAAGTTGTTGTCTATGATAAGGTAGGGGTGTCAGCTACAATTGCTAGAGATGACGAAACATTTGGATTTTCTTATATCGAATTTACTGATGACTGGAATACCTTTAATAAGCTTGCAAAA
>JAGSHJ010000284.1 GCA_023954595.1 Bacteriovoracaceae bacterium
CTAGTTAGTAAAATGAAAAATGGTGATAATCTTCTCGTCGTTAAAAAAGGTGCTGTCGAGGCACTTAATATAAAGACTCAAAATAAATCGGTTGCTTATGCAGGTGATACACTTTTTTTCTTAAATGATGGTTTGAAATTTCCAGTTTCGAACCCAGAGTTATCTTATAAATTCCAACAAGAATTTGATAACCAGGCATTCTTAGACTCAGAGATGATAGAAGAAATACACAATTCAATTGCACTTAGAATTGATGACGTAAAGATCATACTAATGATAAAAGATAAAATTGTCAGTTTGGATAAATATTATCAGAAAAAAATACGTTCTAATAAGCAAAAATTAGCAGCAATCCCTAATAAAATGAAGAACTTTGCAAAAGAGTACAATAAGGTTGAAAAAGAGGTTCAGAAAGACATTGATTGCCTCAGCGAGGGGAAGCATTGTGTTCTAAAACATGATTCAATACTTCTCAAAAGAGGAATGGTAATGACTAGTGGTCGAAGTAAAATTAATAAAGAATCAATTGAAGTTTTAAAATCTTATTTAAGAGAGTTTAGAAAAGAAATTCAAAGATTTCAGAAGTCAGAGCAAGTGCTAAGTGAGGAAATAGAAAAACAAGAAAAATGGCTTAGCCTTATTAAAAAAGTAGAAACTAATCTTTATCCGGAGGATGAGTCCATTAATCCTGAACTAATAAAGGAAATATTGTCCTTGAATAAAGAAATCAAGGACAAGGATTTAAGACGGTACATAGAAATGGCTAAATGGGTTGGTCCTTAGAACGCCGTTTAAGGAAATAGTCGCTGTTACCGTAAATCTTTAGCTCTAACCCACCTGCCTATAATCTATTGAACTAAGAGTAAATTGTGAGTGACGTAACCTGTTGAATTCACGAAAATCGAGTGTGTCATATAAAATATATTGAGAAGTGTCCGATAAGTACTAATCAAGGATAAGTTCTGAATAAAACATTTTTTTTTACATTAATAGCTGTTTTACTTTTTTGCTTTTCTTGCGGAAAAAAAAGTAGCAAACGAACAGAAGTTCATTTTTCTAAAATGTTCTTAAATGGTGCTCCTACTTTTGTAGGTGGGCTAGCTATTTTTGGTAGAAGCGATAGTGGAGACTATTTCACTTATACTTTAATGGATGACAGTACGATTCCTCCAATGGCGATTCCAAATGGGGAATGGGATTTCTGGGCCATAGGGTGGGACTCTGTAAATGTCTTAGAGGGACAAACTAAGTGTGGATTTAGCTCTAGTACACTAGATGGTACAGACCTTAATATCGCTATGGCCTTAAGTTTGGCTAATTGTAACAACCCGGACTTTGCATCTGCAGGATTCATCAACGTAAATCAGTTTCATCCAATTAGGATTAGTAGCTGTTATACTCAAACGATAGTCGACCAAAATACAACCTGCGACAACACTTTTAAAGGTGAACATAGGTCTTTTCGATTTTCTTTAGATACAATATCGAGTTTTGAAGCACTACCTTCCCCTGAGCCCATCACTTCAGCTTGTTTTGATGAAAGCTCTAACACAAGCGGAACATCTGTAACGACTGTTACTTTACCGGCGGGAGACCCTACAGGTAATGGAGCACCGTTAAATATTATATTGGAAGGATTTTCAGAAATAGGTTGTCAGGGGAACGTAGAGAGTAGAGTTTTAAAGTATGGATTTGATGACCCCGCTAATGATTTGTATGTGTTTAGCGGTGGCTCACAAACACATGTCTATATTGATACCGATGTGGCCGCTCCGGGCCTACCGACAGCTTCAAGCGTTGTCATCTCTTCCAATAATGCAAACCCTATACAGTCAAAAACTGGAGATATTGTAACTTTAACCTTTACGGTAGATCAGCAGTTAACTGGAAATCCAACCGTAACCATCGGGGGAAATGCTGCGACTTTAGGCGGAAGCTATCCAAATTATACAGCGACATACACGATGACCGCTGGAGATGTGGAAGGTATTCTGCCATTTACATTAGACTTCATTGACTCAGGTGGAACAGCAGCTTCACAAATTGTTATGACGACAGATTCTTCAAATGTTAATTTCGATAAGACTCCTCCGACTATAGGTTTAACGACTCCGGCAAATGCTTCGTATATAAATTCTTCATCTAACTCTGCGACCTTTACGGTCTCAGGTACTTGTTCAGAAGCTGGAGAAACAGTGTCGATTTCAGTAGATGGTGGGGCCGCAGTTTCTCCCGTTGGGATGGTTTGTGATGGAACAAACTTTACAGGAACTATTGATACGACATCACATGCAGATGGGGCCCGTGCATTTACCGCTAGTATTTCTGATCCAGCAGGTAACTTGATGACAACTGGAACAAATACGGTAACAAAGGATACAGTCGCTGGGACAGTCGCGATTACTACTCCACCAGACAGTAGTTATATAAATGCCGGGAGCGATAGCGCAAGTTTTACTGTCTCAGGTACCTGCTCTGAGAATGGAGAGACGGTGTCGATTTTAGTAGATGGTGTGCCAGCAACTTCTCCCGTTGGAATGATGTGTGATGGAACAAACTTTTCAGGAACTATTGATACGACAGGTTTAACCGAAGGACTTAGAGCTTTTACAGCAAACATTTCAGATGTAGCTGGGAATACAACAAACTCTACAACAAATAATATAACTAAAGACATCACACCTCCTAATACTGCTACGGCCAGTATTCAGTCGAATAATGCCGATACCACAATAGCATCAACCGGAGATACGATTACATTAAATTTCACAACAGATGAAAATGTAACGACGACCCCAATAGTAACAATAAATGGTAATCCAGCGACTGTTACCCCTATTTCGGGAACAAGCTTTACGGCAACCTATACTTTACCAGGAGCTGGGACCGGTGCAGTTCCTTTTACAATCGATTTCCAAGATGACGCTGGCAATCCGTCAACACAGTGGACGTCAACTACTGACGCCACCGCGGTTACTTTATTTTAATCAAGGTTACTCTTCGTAGTTGGATAGTAAGCTTGATTATTTTAAGCAGTGATTTGAGAGATTAGATCTTAAAATAGTCGGAATAACGATAGCGACTCTAACTATTTAAAGCACTTTGTCCTCGTCTATATGTCCCCATTTTATTAAGAGATCCCTTTCGATTGACGATAAGAGGGTATGAATAGACTTACTGTTCTCATTATATTCCTTATCTTTTCTTCCTGCTCGGTAGTCGAAAATGGTCGAGGACCATCAAGTGAATTTACCGTTTACAATGCGACCAAGGAAGAAAAGGTCGCGTATTTTGAAAAAAAATCGTTAGAGTTTGCAAAAGAAATGTTAGAAACTTTTCCCCCTGACGATCACGTTATCATAGGTTGGGGAATAAACACGACGGGAACAATGAACGCTTTTAGAAAGCTTGGGGTTCCTGAAGCTTACCTATGGGAAGTCCCTATCACTAAATTAAATAAAATAATCCCTAATAGTATTAACCCTTATCCTGTAAGAGGATCTAGTGCTAGCGGTGAAGAAATGAGTCGAGAAGAAGCAGTGGCCATCCTCAAGAAGAGGAGGGAAAGACTATTTAAGAAAGTACTTCCAAGCCCTGAAGAGCTCAATGGAAAAAAGCTTGTTTTCCATAGGAGTCTTTGGAGCGGCCAAACCTTTGCTGAATTTTCCTCTTCTATGATTGATTACATGAAAAAAAATAACTACCCACTTCCCTTGAAGATAAAGGTCATCGTTAGCGATAGTGGCCATGCTGATTATGTTTTTAAAAAAGCCTTTGGAGTGGACACGTATATTAATCCTAACCGAACTGGCGATCGTGCTGAATTGCTAGAAAAAATAAGCGAAGGAGATGATTTCACTTTTGATACGCTAGAGGATGGGAACTATAAACAATTGATAATAGAAGAAGTTAATGATGTTAATTATTCCGTCCCAGAAGAAGAACTTCGAAATAATCCTCGCTACCAAGAAGAGGCTTTGCGGCGACAAGAGAAGAAATCTGGCGTTTTAAGCAACGGGAAGTACTCACCTCAAAGTGCTATGGAAATTTTAGAAGATACTAATTGGACGGGATTCACGCAAAAAAATAATCAAACTTGCACGTCTCTTGTCGGTGGCCTTTTAACAAATTAAATTTAGCATTAGTGTTTAGAGAGGGAAGAAATGGTCGGAATGACGGTGAGTCCGTAACTCCTAGAAACTCTTAACTTAATTTAGGTCTTGGTAGCATTTAGAAGCGTAAAAAGAATGCTTTTAGTTTGGCCTTCGCGTTTTCTAAATCGCACTACCTTAAAAATTGAAA
>JAGSHJ010000363.1 GCA_023954595.1 Bacteriovoracaceae bacterium
CGTGGAAGTCGATTCAGAGTTTATACAAGATTACTTTGAATGCGAGGTCCAAGTTCCTCCAGAGATCCCCAATAAACTTAAGAAGTTTTATATATTCCAACAAAGAAGCATAAAACTTGTGGATTGAGTCGCTTTAGTTCCAAGCATTGAGCGCCGAAAAGCTTTTGTGAATAAATTTATCATCCTTTTAGGGCTTTTATTTAGTGCGTGTGATTATGTTTCATCAGAAAAGTATGAATATACATCCACGTTTCATCAGAATAAATGTGTTAAAGGCGCAAGTTATATCCTTCATGAGAGCAGCCGCTATAAGGTTGGCTCTAAATCCAATAAAAAGTTCAACCAAGTCTTAAATCAGCTATCAGACGGGAAAAATGTTAAATTTGAACCCATCGCAAGTAATGGCTGCGAGAAAATCTATAAGCTTCAATTCAATGGTGAGATCATGCGTGAAAAAGCCTTAACAGGTTACGGAAACGATGAAATCCATCAGGTAATTCAGGTTTATCAGTTCAAGTTCTTGTAACCCCCCGATTTTCTGTTGGCCGCGATTTTACTATAGGGGCCTAAACGTGTATGCTT
This sequence comes from Bacteriovoracaceae bacterium, assembly GCA_023954595.1. Taxonomy (GTDB): domain Bacteria; phylum Bdellovibrionota; class Bacteriovoracia; order Bacteriovoracales; family Bacteriovoracaceae; genus UBA845. The sequence goes on from JAGSHJ010000363.1 coordinate 583, forward strand.
TGAGCAAATTTTTCAACAAAAACAGAGGTGTATCATGAGTGGTGAAAATCATTTGAATTTAAGAGGTATAGAGTTTACTGAATTTAGCTCCGAAGATCCAAAGGCTCTTCATGAGTTGTTTTTGGCATTCGGCTTTTCAAGACTTGCTCGTCACGAGCAGAAAAAGATCGACCTTTATCAACAAAATGACATTGTATTTCTTTTGAACTACGAGCCACAATCTTTTGGTACAAGCTTTTATAAAAAGCACGGCCCATGTGTAAGCTCAATGGGCTGGAGAGTGGATGATGCTTCATTTGCACTTGAAAATGGTGTTAAAAGAGGCGCTACAAAAGCTGAAACAGAAGGCGACTATAAAACTGAAGGCAATGAGATTCCAGCAATTAAAGGAATTGGCGACAGTTTAATTTATTTCATCGATAACTTTAAAGATGAAAAAAGATACGAGAAAATGGGCTTTATTGCACTAGAGAACCCAGACATTGTTCCAGAGCTTGGTTTTGAGTTTGTTGATCACTTAACAAACAACGTTGAGCAAGGAACTATGCAGAAGTGGTCTGACTTTTATAAAGACATCTTTGGATTCACTGAAGTTCGTTACTTTGATATTAAAGGTGTGAAAACAGGCCTTACTTCTTTCGCACTAAGATCTCCAGATGGAAGCTTCTGTATTCCTATTAATGAAGGTTCTGATAAAAAATCTCAAATCAATGAATACTTGGAAGAGTACAAGGGAGCTGGTGTTCAGCACATTGCTTTGGCAACTAAAGACATCGTTAAGTCTGTTGCTGCATTGACTAATGAAGGTATTGAAACTCTAGATATGGATGATCAGTACTACCAAGAGGTTTTTGAAAGAGTACCAAATGTAACTGAAGACCATAAGAGACTACAAGAGCTTCAGATTCTTGTTGATGGTGATGATGAAGGATACCTACTTCAAATCTTTACTAAAAATGTTATTGGACCAATTTTCTTTGAAATTATTCAAAGAAAGAACCACCTGGCATTCGGTGAAGGAAACTTCGGTGCACTATTCAGATCTATCGAAAGAGATCAGCAAAAACGTGGATATTTAGACTAAGTATATCTGGAGGCCTTTAATTAGGCCTCCACTTCTTTTAGACGTTCTGTCTGGCCAAACTCAAATCAAATTACTTCATTTTTCAAACAAGCTCCTGTGTTCATATTAAGTAAACCGCTCTGTAATAGTTAGAGTGTTTTGTTTTTAATAAACAAGGAGTGGGTAATGAAAATGATTCGTATTCTTATGACAGTTGTCTTTCTGCTAGGGCTTGGAGCTTGTGCAGGAGGACCAAAAGATGAAAGCTTTGGACAGTCTATCGACAGCGCGGCGATTACAACAAGAGTGAAAACTCAACTATTAAAGGACGAGAAAGTTTCAGGTACCGACATTAATGTAGATACCTTTAAAAAGACCGTTCTATTGAGTGGATTTGTAAAAAGCAGGCAAGAAAAAACAAGAGCTGAAAATATTGCTTCACAAGTTCAAGGCGTTGATAAGGTTAAAAATAACCTTGTTGTCAGGGGCGAATAAACTTAAGCAGGGTTTTCACTTGGAAAGTAGACGCACTCCAACTTGGGGTGCTTCTCTTTAATTAAATCCATTAACTCCTGAACGCCAAACTGTTCTGTAGCATTATGCCCGCCAGCGAAAAAGTGAACATCGCCTTCCTTTGCCTCGTGCCAGTCGTGTTCTGATATTTCCCCTGTAAGATAGGCATCAAGGCCATCCTGTTGAGCAGTTATCCAATCTGAATTTGCCCCACCTGTGATGATTCCTATGGAAGTGATCGCTTCATCACTTGGGCAACTGTGAATTACTTTATGATCAAGAATTGACTCTAAATCCGACTTTAGCTGATCCGGAGAAATTGCAGGTGAAAATACACCTTTGACACCTAGTGGTGCCCCTTTCCTGTCACCAAATGGTGCAAGCTCTTTCATACCCAGGCGTTTGGCTATTGCTGCTGCGTTCCCATATTCAATATGTGCATCTAGTGGAAGGTGATAACCAATAAGGTTTATGTCGTTTTGGATTAACGGCTTAACTCTTTTTGCAAATGCGCCTGTGATTGAACGAGGACCGTGAAATTTCCAAAAAAGTCCGTGATGCACAATCAAAGCATCTGCACCGGCCTTACAGCTTTTCTCCACTGAGTCTCTTGTTGCGGATACTGCAAACGCTATCTTTTTTATATCTTGGCGACCTTCAATTTGAAGACCGTTTGGCCCATAATCACTGAATGCATCAATGTTTAGGAGTTGATTTAAGAATTTTGTTAGTTCATCTCTTTTAATCATGTCTTTGCCCGAGTTCTTTAAGGTTTTTAATAGATTAACAGCTCTTATTTTTTTATACTATAAAATATGAAAAACAGATTATTACTTTCCGTACTGCTGTGCCTAGCGTTATTTACTGGCAATGTTTACTCCCAAAAACAGGGTGATGAAACTAAATTAGAGAAAAAGTTTGAACAAATCAAAACTGAGCGCTTGAAGCGTATTAGGCGAGAGCTTGTTCAACTGCAAAGCAATATCTTTTTGGCAAAGAAGAAGATCTCTGAAGAGCAAGATCTGGTTATAAAGTTAAAACTTGAAAGCGAGTTGGAAAAACTTCAGGAAGAGGCCAATCAAAAGAGATTTGAGTTCATTGAGACTGCAACAAATATAAGTCTTAGAAAAGCAGACCCTGAACTCAAAGAGACAAACCTCACAAAAGATATAAAAGACATCATTGATCCCATGCTTGATGGGATAAAGAAAATCTCTGAAAGACCACGTGCTATCCAAGAGCTTAAAGAGAAAATGGAAACTCTTGAAGAAAAGCTTGATTCAGCTCGAGCTGCTGAAGAGAAGCTTCGTGCGTTCTCCAAATCAAATAAGCAAAACGAGCTCAAAAGAACCATTCGTAAATCCATTGACGCTATAG
>JAGSHJ010000331.1 GCA_023954595.1 Bacteriovoracaceae bacterium
AGGGAGTTAGTGGCAATGAATCAACTGCCACCACAAACCTTGGCAACATGTAATCTGGAAGAGATTCTCTTAAATGTTCTTTAAGTGTTTTTTCGCAATGCTCTCCACAAACATAAACACAGATAACCTTCTCGCCATTTTCAAGAGTCTTAACTGTTGAGCATATATCAGCACTTGGAAATGCCTGTTGGGCACAATTTTCTATTTCGCCCAGCTCAATTCGGTGCCCACTTATTTTAACTTGGCCATCTATTCTTGCGACAAACTCCAGCTCTCCCTCCATATTGGTTCGAACCAGATCTCCAGTTTTGTAATATTTTTCATTATTGATTTCAATAAAACGCTCAGAGGTCCTGGACTCGTCATGAATATAGCCTTCGGCCACGGAGGATCCCCCAACATACAACTCCCCTTCGGGCACTTGATTCATATCTTGATCTAGCACTAAGGTCTTTGCGCCATCAATACTGACACCGATGGCAGGTAGGGATGGCCAACTAGAAACATCAGCACTTAAGGTCTTGGCAACACAGACATGGGTTTCACTTGGTCCATAATGGTTATGGAGTCTTGCCTTTGTCTCCTTGAAAAATTCACGAATATTGTCGTTAACCCTTAACTGTTCGCCGGCAGTTACAACCTCTTCTAGGCAAGTTGGATATAGGTCATTACTCTTGGCAAGCTTACAAATTTGCTCTAACGCCACAAATGGAAGGAAGACACGTTTGATATCATTTGCTTCAATCGCTTTGAGCATATCTAGAAGATTTTTTCTTTGTTTCTCGCTAACAAGGTAGAGAGTATGCCCACTGAGAAGTGTCCCAAATATTTCTTGAAAATGAACATCAAATGACACAGGTGCAAACTGTAAGGTTGTTCCGTTCGCGACGTTACGTGACTGCCAGTTTAGTAAATTACTTAAACACGCTTGCCCTAACAGAACCCCCTTAGGTACACCTGTACTTCCGGAAGTATAAATGACGTAGACGTTATCACCTGCTACGACATAGTCCTCTTTACTGGTATTTATTTTTGTTACATCGATTAAATTGTCTGTATTAGGAAAAAGATTAAGATTATTAGGATCACACAATATGGCAGAAGCTTGGGAATGTTCATGCATATACCTAAGTCTACTTACTGGATATGAAGGATCTAGTGGCAGATAAGTATGGCCTGCCTTCAAAACGCCAATTATTGATACGATTAAATCGAACCCTCTATCTAGGCAAACTCCAATGACACTATTTTTTTCAAGTCCTAATTGTTTAAGATGATTTGCTACTTGATTTGAGCGCTCATTCAACTCTTTATAGCTAATAGAGTGCTCACCATGCATAAGAGCTATTTTATTTGGACAGGTTTTTACTTGGGCCGTGAAGGCCTCTTGAATTGTCTTCTTCATATACAAATGACCTTTAGTCTCGCTAGTGCGAGCAAGGCGAACAGAGGTGCCCGCCAGAGTTCAGTGGTCAGTTTATATTCAAATATTTATCTATAAGCACCTTTAGGAAGCTTGATAAAGCAAAGGCAATGATTAGATTTGGGCTAACTTAATGAAGCTTTAGGGATCTCAATCCAGGATATGATTGTATTTTTAATAACAGCATATTTGCCATTATAGATCTTATTAAAATTAGAAACTTTTTGTTTTTGACTATGTAGCCTAATAGAAAACGTGTCTGTGCTGATCTCATCAACAGTGGCCTCTAGAAAGCCAAAATACTCCTTGCACTTTGGATGCAGGGTTTTATACAGAGCTTCTTTAGCTGAAAAGATTAGTGTAGGAGCAAAGGAGATATGGTTAAATTTGGATATTTCCTCATCAGTGACGATAAGTCTTTTAATTTTATCGAATCTAGCGTCTTCGATCATCGTCTCAGCATCAAGTCCAATCGCAAATAACTCATCTGAAACTGCAGCAATTGCCAACCCATGGGTGTGACTTATTGATCCAACGATTCCCTCCGGCCAAATTGGAGATCTGTCATCGGCCATAGGTAGTGAATTAAGAGAAACATTAATTTTTTCACATGCCTTCTTCGCACAGTATCTACCTGCGAGGTATTCCTGTTTGCGCTTGGCCGCATAATTCTTTTGACCCTCAGTCATCCAAGCATTCATTGACTCTTCGATCTCATGATCAAGAGGCAACTCAATGCAGTGGTAGGAAGAACTAAAGTCGAGCTTCATTACAAGGCAAGTATGACTAATGCCATTGATGCTAGGATAGATGTAATTTGTCCTATACGATCAAGAACTTTGTCACCAAAGGTTCGTTTTTCAGTTTGAAGCATAATTACATCATTGGCCTTAATTGCAGGGATGGAAGAGACTTCAGTCAATTCAAATTGAATCTTCTCCATGCCTTTATCACTTGTCCTAATGATATAAGACTCATTGTAGCCAAGATTATCCAATGCTCCACCGCTCTTGCCTAAATAGTAAAAAAGATGAGCTTTTTCTTTGAACAATACTTTCCCTGGCTCTTTTACACCAGACAACACTGTAACGATTGGTATTGAGCTACCCATTTCACTTTCATCCTGTTGAGTAACGAATACCGTATCCCCACCAGTCCACACAAAAGCACCTGTATAGTAATTATTTTGAAAATACTGATTAAGACTTACTGAGTATGATCTATTTTGTTGCTTAATTGATGCCTTGTAAAAGTTCTCCTGAAGATCACCTTTAAGACCGCCAGCCTTATCAATAACTTTATCTAGACTTTCTCGTCCAGTAACAAGGTATCTACCCGGCTTCTCAACAAAACCCCGCACCTCTACAAAGTAGTGCATATAAACTAATTTGAATTCCACACGGTCTACACCTCGTTGGAAAAACTTGGAATAGGCCTTCAATACCTTTTTCTTAAGCTGCTTAAATCTAAGGCCTTTAACGTTAATTACAACGTTATACGGAAGCCTTAAAATACCTTTGAAGTCTGCACGAAACCTACCCTTAATCTTTTCATCAGAAGGGTGATTTAAAGAGAATAAGAAACCAGGGGCCATCTTCCCACGTAAATTCCTGTGCTTAGGAATATTTCTGTAATTGGTAATCAATTGGCTTTTCTGCTTATCAAGACCTGCATCTGAAACCATTTCATTATAAGTTTCATAACCGATAACTTCTTTTTCAGATGTGCTTGAGCAACCTATTAAAACAGCACCTAAGATTAGGAATAATATTTTCTTCAAAACGCCCATAGTGGTTCCTTAAACATGTAATTTAGGCATTTTTATCCTGTTAAGTCTTTTTCAACAAGCACTCTTGCCACACCCTTTCTTTTCTACATAAAAAGCCCTTACTTGCGACTTCAAGAACAATTAGCGCTATATAAAGATTTCAAGGACTTCCAAATGAAGATAGTACATATTTGCCAATTTTTGGGTGTAGGTGGGCTTGAGAGAGTTCTTCTGTCCCTATGCCAAGAACAGCTAAAAAGAGGCGACTCAGTTGAGTTGGTTGTGTACGATACCGATCGCCGTTGGGTTCAAAAGTTTGATCAAGCTGGAGTTGAAGTTCACCAAGATTATCAAAAAGCACCTGGATACGACTTTGGGCTACTCTCATATCTGGAGAAGAGAACTCTCAATGCAGATATCGTTCATACCCATGACCTCAACCCTGCACTATACCTAGCTCCTTTAAGAATCATTCATGCACTTAAATTAAAGCGACGTCCAGTTACCTTTTTGCATACAACTCATGGCATGGAACATCTGGACTTAGCTCCTAAAACAAAACTATATGAGGCCTTCATTGGGATGATTTCACCTAAGATCGTAACCGTATCGCCCAAGTTTTTGGACTACTACCAATCACAACCTCTTACAAGATCATCCAAGGTCCACCATATTAATAATGGCACTCAACTTC
>JAGSHJ010000239.1 GCA_023954595.1 Bacteriovoracaceae bacterium
ATTCTACAAAATCACCCAGATTGGGAAGTCGTGGGTATCGATTCACGAGATACCGGACGAGTTCAGCCAATTAAAGGTCTTAAGCTCTCAACAATGAAATACTCTAGAGGTAATTTTGAAAAACTCTTCAGAGAAAGCAGCTTTGACATCGTCTACCATCTGGCCAGATTCAGCCATTCATCTAGTAGCGGACAAGAAAATCTAACCAAAAGACTTGAACTAAGTGTTATGGGGACTAATCGAATTCTAGATATAGGACTTCGATTTAACGTTAAAAAGATTATAGTTCTCAGTACCTATCATGTTTACGGAGCACTCTCTGATAATTCAATATTTCTTCCAGAAGACTCTCCCCTGAAAGCAAGCTTGCAATATCCAGAGCTATTAGATGTTGTGGAGATGGATCAGATTGCGACAAACTTTATGTGGAAGTATCAGAAAAAGATTGATGTCGTAGTCTTAAGGCCTTGTAATATAATAGGTAATCAAATAAAGAATACGATGAGTCGCTACTTAATGAATCCTTTGGCATTGCGCCCAATTGATTACAACCCTATGTTTCAATTTATTCATGAATTTGATATGGCCACGGTACTAATGCGCTCAGCAAATGAAGTTCCATCTGGTATTTACAATGTCGCCACAGATGAATTCATAGCCCTTAGAAAGGCATTAAAAGTTGTTGGAGTGAAGGGTATTCCATTCTCCATGGCCTTAGCAGGGCCTTTGAATCATGTGCTTAAAAGAGTAAATATAAAGATCCCGGATTATTTAATCGATTACTTAAAATACTCATGTCTCATCAATAATACTGAAATAAAAAAACACCTAGGTGAGAACTTCTACCGCTTCAGTATTGAAGAGAGCTTAAAGCTTCTTAGGGCCTAGTACTAAGTGCCTATTAAATGAGTTATTGACCTTTTTACCCAATTCTAATAATATAACTCTCACTAAAGTGCCCGGGTGGCGGAATGGTAGACGCAGCGGATTCAAAATCCGCCGGTAGCAATACTGTGCGAGTTCGAGTCTCGCCCTGGGCACCACTTAGTAATCCTAAAGTTATCACCCAATTTTCATCTAGTTTTTTTCGTTGAATTTTTCAATAACATTTTTGCAATAATTAAGTCGACACCACGACTTGCGGGGAAGCTTTGATGGTAAAGGCCCTAGACTAGCTAGGGCCAATGGTATGATTATGCGTCCATTAACTTTTTAGTTTTTTCATCGAGCTTTTTCATCGTTTTACTGAAGCGATTCTTAAACTCTTGCCAGTTCTCCTTAGAGTCTTCAGAAAAGTCTTCTGCAAACTCGCTAAACTCTTCTTGCAAGTCATCTCTTTGTTCGACTAGATCCTCATATGCATTTTCCATTTTGGCCTTAGTCTCACCTGATGTTCCTGCCATCTTCTCTTCAATAGTCTCCATTCTATCCTCAATCACTTCCATTTTATCTTCGGCCGTGTCCTTAAATTCTTCCCATTTACTCGACGACGCCGATACGCCTAAAGCAATAGCCAAAAATGTAGTACCAATAACAACCTTTAATAAATTCACAAGAACTCCTTTCAATTAGTTAAAACCTAAGCAAGCAAAGCCTGCAATAGCTAAAGCCTACTCCTGGATAACTGATGAAAAAACATGATTATCTCAATAAAATGTAAACATTTTTATACATATTAGACTCGAAAGCTCAGAAGCAAGACTTTGCTGTATCTGTATGGCCCAACATAAAAGCATCTTTTTATCTAAGAAAATATAATGATTAAATGAAGCTCTTTTATTTTCAGCCTTTGCAGGTGTTAATAAACTACCTCGAATGGATAATTACTTTATCAGCCTCGCCATTCTGGGTCTTCTTGGCTTTTTGGCCTCGTGGTTCCCCTTCCTCCTAAAAAAGATAAATGTCTCATACAGTATCGGTTTTTTATTATTAGGTTGGCTTAGCTATTCTATTTGGAGCGATGTACTGCCATGGCCGAATCCTATTAGAGAGCAAGAACTTACCGTGAAGCTAACAGAGCTACTCGTTATAGTTGCCTTAATGGCCACTGGTTTAAGAATTGATCGCCGTTTTTCCTTAAAGAGCTGGAAGGCTCCCTTGCGCTTGGTTGGAATTTATATGCTACTTAGTGCCTGCGCACTATCTAGTGTGTCCTATTTTCTTCTGGGCCTTCCTTTATCAGCTGCACTCTTACTAGGTGCAGTGACCGCCCCTACTGACCCTGTGTTAGCTTCTGATGTCCAAGTAGGTCCACCAAATTCAACGCCCTCGGACGAGGTAAGATTTAGTTTAACTGCTGAAGCAGGCCTAAACGATGGACTGGCATTTCCGTTAACCTGGCTTGCTATTGCTGTCGCTCAAGCGGCTAATAACGAAAACTTTTTTTGGAGCTGGCTCGAGCATGATGTCTTTTGGCGTCTAGGCTGTGGAGCAGGAATGGGATTTCTGGCTGGAAAGCTCGTCGCTTATTTTTTCATCTCACTTCCTGAAAAGATTGGTGTTTTTCAGATGAGAGATGGATTAGTTGCTCTTAGTGCCACAATTTTTACTTACGGTTTAACAGAGATGTTCAACGGCTATGGATTTATAGCAGTATTTATAAGCTCTTTAGTTATTAGAAGTCATGAATTTGAACACGAATACCATGAAGAGCTACATTCTTTTATCGACCAAGTGGAGAGAGCTATTCTAAGTGTTTTGATTTTCCTCTTTGGTGGAAGCCTTTATAGTGGAATTCTTGGTGAGCTTACAACTCCCATGTTTTTGACAGCTATAATCTTTGTGTTGGTCTTCCGCCCCCTTGCCGCGAGATTGAGTTTGATTGGAGTAAAATTAAAATCAAAAGAAAAATGGGCAATAAGTTTCTTTGGCATCAAAGGCGTAGGTTCTTTTTTTTATTTGGCATTTGCCCTGAAAGAACATGACTTTCCATTCAAAGAAGAGTTATGGGCATTCGTTGCTTGCATAGTTCTGATCTCAATTGTAACTCATGGCCTAACGGCAATTTTATCAATGAAGAAATTAAACCCTTAAACTTGTGCCATCAAAAAACCAGTAACAATAGTAAACCTAAATAATTTGGTACCTTTAAATTAACATCACAGCTCTGGCCACGGATTGAATACTAATCAAAAAATTAATTTGCCCTAAGGCCAGTTATTTATACAAAAGCTCACAGTTTTCGGTTATACTCGAGCGCGACGACAGCTTGGTTAAGTTTCTGTTAAGAGAGCTTTCCTTGTTGTATAAACGGCCCCAGAATAATATTAGTGAGCTGTTATGCTTAACATTTTTACTGAACCCTACATTGCTCTGTTCGTTATTATGATGTTCGGAGTTGCCCTCTCTAAAGTATCCTACAAAAAAATTGGCCTAGGTTCTTCTGCAATTGTCATTGTTGCAATTATATTTGGTCACTTTGGAATACAGACACCTCAATCAATAGAAAAAATTGGACTGATCTTATTCATATTCTCTGTTGGAATTGAGGCAGGACCAGGTTTTTTCCAAAGTTTTAAAACTGGTGAAGTAAAAAAGTATTTTCCACCAATATTTACAACCCTACTGACAACATTGACCCTTACCTGGATTGCAGCAAAGGTTCTAGATTTAGACTTCTCATGGGCCGCGGGTTTATTCGCAGGTGTTAATACCTCTACTCCTGCATTAGCGGCCGCCATTGACAACGGGGCAAGCTCAAACGCTCTACTTTCATATACCCTGTCCTACCCAGTATCTTTAATTACAACGATTATAATCTTTAGAGCACTACCAAGTCTTTTAAAGATAGATATTGAGAAGGAAGAGCTAGAGTATAGCAATCAAACGAGAAAGCATTTTCCAACAGTCTATTCAAAGAACTTTTTAGTGGAGAATCCAAATATTACAGGACGCCCACTGAATGAAATTGATCTGCCACAAATGACTGGCGCATTTCCTTCTAGAATTCAGATTAGTGCAATGGAGTCAGAGGTTCCATCTAGTACGACAACAATTGAGCTTGGGGATAAGCTCAAAATCATTGGGGACGAAATCTCCCTTGCTAAAGCAGAGCTTGTTGTGGGTAAGCCCATATTGGATATCATGCCTCTTTCTTCAAGAGAGACTGTAATAAATGTGCTTGTGACAGCACCAATGGCAATTGGAAAATCACTAGAGCAACTAAACTTAAATGAGACTTGGTTTGCTGAGGTAATACAAATAAGAAGATCTGGAATTGATCTTGCTCCAAATGGCAAAACCCGACTTCGTTATGGTGATAAGCTTCAAGTCGCTCTCAACCGCGATAGCGTTGAAGGTCTGACCAACATGCTAGGTGGAACAGAGTCTTCTCAAATTGACTTTCTTCCAATTGCGGCCAGCATCTCCCTTGGGGTTGCAGTCGGCCAATTTACGATTCAAATAGGACAGAGCCAAATCGGTCCAGGCATCACAGGTGGAATACTTTTTGCGACCCTTCTTCTAGGTCGAGTCGGCAAAACAGGATCTCTATTATGGAGTATCGCAGGTCCAACAAATCAGTTTCTAAGACAGCTTGGAATGATGCTCTTTCTTTGTGGGATTGGCTCAAATGCAGGTGGAAATATAGCAAGTGCTTTTGAGAACAATGGACTAATAGCCCTAGGCTCATCCATCTTAATTATCGTTCTTGCAATTGCCGTGAGTTGTCTTGTATGTCTTAAAATTTGCAAAATGAACAAGCTTCAATTTCTGGGAGCTATGGCGGGTGCCCTAACCTGTTCAGCGGCACTCCCTCTTCCGGAAGATATAAAAAACTCAAACGTGCCTGCGACAAGTTATTCGATCACGTATCCGTTTTCGCTTCTACTTACAATTTTCTTAGGACAGCTCTTCTTACTTTAGGCCACAGAGGAAACTTATTTATTAAAAGATTCTTTAATACCCATTACTTATAGCGAAGCTTTTGATTAATGCATTAAATTTTCTTTAACAAGAAAATCCCTCATTAGAAATTAAACAAACTATAAATAGTCGTAAAT
>JAGSHJ010000319.1 GCA_023954595.1 Bacteriovoracaceae bacterium
CTTTGATGTAAGCTTTTCCTTATAGTGTGTGTTGTTATCTAGGATGATTCCTTTTTCAGTTCCGCGGCCCATTCCATAGCGAGCTGTTAAGGTTAGGGAAACGTACTGCTCACGAAAAAGTTCTTTTGAAAGCTCGAAAGAGAGGTTGTTATTATTCATCTCAGTTGTCTTTTCAAAAGCCGGGGTGTTGAGTCCGTTAAACTTCTCATTGTGAATAACTTTGTTGGCCATACTTTGATAGCGCAAGTTAAGCGAAACTGTTCTCTTGCTATCAGATGACTCAAATTGATCAATTTTGATTGATTTATTTTCTGCGTAAAGTGAGGCGCTGAGAATCAGGGCCATAAATAAGGTAAAGGTTTTCATAGGTCCTCCTGTTAAATTTATGTTGTGGCCACGACGTGAGATTACGGACAGGAGGGCCTAGTTATAGGTTTTCTATTTTGTATTGCCAAAAAAGGCAGATTTGTATTTTGCAAAGATCAATATAATTAAAATACCAGCAAAAATGTTTAAAGCTGAAAATGTATTGAAATAGTAAGAGTTAAACCTGACTGGTACACAAGAGTCTGCATCACAATTTTGAAACAGCCTTAGAATAATTAATACAATATAACTTCCCAATAAATAGGAAACCTTCTTTTTTATCTTCTCTTTAGCAGTTTCAATGTCGAATTCAGCATTTAGTTTTGTATAGCTCCGCGCATATATAAATAAGAACAGACAAAATACATATGTAGGAACTAAATCAAACAACTCACATCTTAAAAAACAATTAAGCATAATAACCTCTTTTTAATTATTTTTTCTTAAACATCCAAAAGTATTTTGACCAGTTCTTGAAATAGACGTCTCTGTCTTTAATGACAAAAATAATAACTATTCCGGCAAAAGATAAAGGCACATATTTTAAGAACTCAATTGTACTTGGGTCACATACTGTTGCAATATCACATGTCTTTGGAAGTAATCTTTCTGAGGCCTGAGAGACCAATATTCCCACCCAAAATAATAGAGAAGTATTAGAATTTCTCATATAAGCTTTTACAAAATCGTCAGAAAATCCAAACTCTTCTTTTAACTCCATCAACCTGTGTTGATTTGGACTATAACTTGGAAGTTTTCCTTTTAGATCCTCAAACTTTTCATTAGTAAGCTGAGATTTTATTTTTTCAACTTCCTCATTTTTTATTCTGTTTGCTTTTGGATAAAGAATTAAAAAACTAAGTATCAATATATAAGCTGCAAGATCATAGATGTTGCAAATGATTAAACAATTAAGCATAGTGTCCTCCCATTTCTCGTTCCCAGTTTACACCAGTATCTCTCTCATGATTGTTTGCTTGTTCGTTGACTTGTCTATCCATCTCTCTTTGATGTTCACGAGCTTCACTTTCACGAACTTGTGCTTCTCTCGCAAGTCTAGCTGCATTTTCAGCTGCTATTCTCGCTTGTTCTTTTTCGAGACGAACTTTCTCAATTTCTGCATCTCTTTCTTTTTGTATTTCAGTAATTTCCATCATTCCCATAACATTATTGATAATTGCAATACCACCTTGAACAATAGCGCCTACAACAGCACCAATGGCAGAGCCCGTCGGTCCTCCCATACTTCCTACCGCTCCACCAGTCCGAGCACCACCCATTGTATGAAGAACGGTCTCTGCAGTAAGTCTGATACCACGGTTGATACCCATTGCAGAGATATCTCTATTAGCGGCATCGAAGTTTCTGTTTCTGATATTCTCACGTGCACTATCTTTAAGGCGATTCTCCACGGCACCTGAAAGAACGTCAATAGCATAATCTACTGGGCTTGGCTTAAGGGCATCAGCAATGTCCGAGCCTCTTCCTTTTGTTGCATAATTCGGATCTTGTTCATCTAGCTTAATTTTCGAGACTATTTTTCCTAGAATTTCTGCTTTATATTGAGGAGTAACTTCTTCAACTGCCGTTATATATCGACCAAAATGTGGTGTGATCTTTTTCAGCTCTTCAGTATTAAGAGTGCTTAGGTAAGTCGGATCAACGTTTTGGCGTATCTCTTTAATAAGCGCAAACGCATCAATGCTTTTGTTTCTGTGAAGAAAGTCTAAATGTTTCTGGTCTTTTTCAGAGATCTTAGTTGTTCCCCAAAGCTTGGCCCATTCTTGCTTTAGCTTTTGACGTTCTTCCGCATCTTTTTTTGCCTGTGCAAGTTTTTCAAAATCTAATTCATCAAAGCCTTGTCTGATAATTTCCTCAACCGTTTGATAAGCAATCTGTGCATTTCTTGATTCGGCAGAGAACACAGTTCTGTTAATTTGAGGTAGATCAATTTCTTTAATGACTATTTTCATCGCATTCTGATTCTTAGGATTAGTAGATAGTTCATTAAGGGCCATGACCGCTTTTTCAGTCAGCTCACGATTACCCCAGAACTTGAACCACTTCTGTTTAAGGGCGATATTAGCACGGGCCTCTTTTTGAGCAAGAGCGAGTTTGGTGTAGTCAAGTTCAAGAGGCTCTTGCTGCAGAGCTTGCCTTACCGATTGAAGAGCTATTTGCTTTGACTCTAGCTCTTTATCGTAACGGAGTTCATTAACTGCAGGTAGTTTTAGTTCTGTGAGAGCAATTTTCATTGCTTCTGAATCTTTTGGATTGGAATAGAGTGTATCAAGGGCAGCTAAGGCCTTTAATGAAAGCTCAGTCTTTCCCCAAAAATTAAACCACTTCTTTCTAAAGTTAAACTTTTTTTCTGCCTGTAGCTTAAGGACTTCAATTGATTGAAGACTTAGGTCTGTATTGCTTTGAGCTAGTAAGTCTGCTTTAAGAATATATAAAGAGTTTTGTGCTCTTGTGGATTCAGCATAGCGAGGAAGATCTCTACTATCCACTTTGATCTGTGAGATTGCGGTTCTCAGTCCTTCTTTATTTGCCGTTAAAGCGAAAGAGTCTAGTCCCGATAACTGTTCTTTATTAAGGTCCTGATTAAATTGAGCGTAGAAAGCTTTACGAGTACCTAATTTTTTAGCTACACGCATGCGAATTTCTTTAAACTCTGCTTCAGTCATTTCACCATCAAATCCTTTTAGCTCATTCTTAAGCATGTGAAGGTAGTTCTTTGGCATTTGAGGGTCATCATATTTGGCCATATTATGACCCTTGTCACTTTTGGCAAGAATGGCCATCTTCATTATTTCCCAAGTGTTTAGAAGATTCATGTTTGAAGGACAACCGTTTACTTTTGTCTTAGTTAGTAGCTCTCTTGTTAGAGACTCAATAAGATATTGAGATGGCTCACCCAAGCTATAAGGATTATGAAAATAGGCAGAGATTTCATCTGCATTCTTTTTTAGAAATCTGTTGGCATATTTCTTAACTTTTTTATCTAGGGTACGAACACAGCTTCGGCCGAATTTATAGTAAAGGTCTTTATAAACTTGTGGAGTTTCACAGCTTACCCTCTTGGCCAGAGCACCTTTTCCAAAGAAGTGATAGTTATCGCAGTAGCAACCCTTGGCCAGCGACTTACTTACACCCATAGCTCCACTCGAAGCTCGTTCGATTTTTTTACAGTCTGATAGTTGGTTATCAAACTCAGAAGAGCTGATGGGATTTGAATTGGATCCTAGATTAAAGAAGTCCACAGTATTCTTTTGGCAGCCATACTTGGGCGTTAGAATTGTGTTCGCACTACTCATAGAACCTAGCATGAGTTCTGCTGCTCTATTCATTTTCTCATCTGCTTTCGCTCCAGCGAAACCGATAAGTAGAATTGTTATTAATAATGTTCTCATGTTCTCTCCCAACTAATTTCTCTCTGACTTGAGATTAGGGGAAATCAGGATTGTTCTCCATCTGACGGGACTTGCGGGGATATGGTCTGTGTCCAGGTGCGGGGTTTTTACGGGACATGTGACGTAAAATAGGCCGTCTGGGTGAGCTAAGTGTTTGTAATTACTATTTTTAATTCACGAAATTGTCATAATCAAGAA
>JAGSHJ010000277.1 GCA_023954595.1 Bacteriovoracaceae bacterium
AAAGCAAATGTTCTCCAATTCTTTTGTAGTTAGAATTGGTTTTTCAGCTCTGTGTTCAATAATTTTTTTAGCAATTCGACGAGATAGTCTCTCTTCCCCATACTCAAAAATGATATCTGCAATCTCTTCTTCGGAGTATTCATTCAAAATATCCGCCGCAGTTGGAAGTGCGTCATCACTATTATTCATTCTCATATCAAGAGGGGCGTCTTCTCGAAACGAAAAGCCTCTCTCAAAAGAATCAAAATGATGGGAGGAAACACCTAGATCCATCATGGCCGCTTTTAACTGTGTGCCAGACTTATTCTCTTGCCACCAATCTGAAAAGTTTGTGAAGTTAGTATGTATAAGATGAACACGTCCTTCAAATCCACCATCTTTGATCATTTTTAGGCCATTAGCATATGCCTCAGGGTCTTGATCAACAGAATAAACTTCATTTTCGGGGTACGTTTTTGCAAGTGCCAAAGTGTGCCCACCGGCACCAAAGGTCATGTCTGCGAGAGGGGATTTTGAACCTGGATCGAGATTATCATTAAAAATCTGCAAACAGTCTCGTTGCATTACTGAATAGTGGGCCGAGTAATTATTTTCGCTCATTAACTTTGAAGAACCTTTAAAATCTCTTTATGTTGTGGCCCAATATTTTCAGGCTTTGTGACCACAGCAAAAGCATTTTCTTTTTCAAAGCTAATTGGCTCTTTACTAAGAGATGGTACTAGTAGGCGAATAAGTTCTTGGGCACTTTTGTTGTTTTGGCCCATGACTTTCATTATTTCTTCCAAGGTACAATGCTCTTCTTTCCAGCAATCGTAATCAGTAACCATGGCCACTGTTGCATAGGCCATACCAGCCTCTTTGGCGAGATATGCCTCTGGAACATTTGTCATTCCTATTACATCAGCCCCAAATGAGCGGTAGAGCTCGCTCTCTGCTCTTGAGGAGAACTGAGGACCCTCTATGCAAACGTAAGTACCAGAGTTTGAAAACTTGATACTAGTTTGATCCATTACATTTGAAATTCTATTTCTTAAGCTATCATTCACAGGATAAGCACAGGAAACATGGCCAACAACACCCTCATCAAAGAAAGTTCTCTTTCTAAGACCTTTAGTCCAGTCAATAAATTGATCAACTAGAACAAAGTCTGTTGGTGCATGCTCTTCTTTTAAAGAGCCTACAGCTGAGACTGAAACAAGAACATCAACACCTAAGCTCTTAAGTGCATAGATATTAGCTCTATAGTTTAATTCTGAAGGGGATATGGAGTGTGCTCTGCCATGACGAGGTAGGAAAAAGAACTCATCGCCATTGAGAGATAGCTTTAGAACTTTATCACTTGGACTGCCAAATGGCGTATCCACAGATATTTCTTCTATAAGCTCCACACCATCTAGATGATATAGTCCGGAACCACCAATGAAACCAAATGATTTTTTCATTAAGCGTTTAAGTCCTTTGCCAAATTAACCTGCTTACCTAAAGACTTTGATTGCTTGGCCTGAAAGTTATTTGATTCCGCTCTTTCAGCTTCATCTTTACATGCAATACAAAGCTCTGCTGTTGGTCTTGCCTTTAGCCTTTCAAAGCGAATATCTTCACCACATTCTTCACACATTCCGTACTCACCCTGTTCTATTTTTTCAAGGGCATGAAGTAGCTTCTTCGCATAGAAGAGATCACGATTTCTAAATCTCAACATTTGAGATCTTTCATACTCAGCAGAGGCCTGGTCAACATCGTCAGCTCTATCTTCACTTTGAAGTTGGAATTTCTCCTCATCAACTTGAAAACTGTTGAGAAGTCTCTCTCTCTCAGCCTGGATGTGATCTTTAAGAAACGCAATTTGTTTTTCGTTCAAAGCCATTTTAATCTCCTTAATCCTCTAATCCACCTTTAATGTTTAGAAGAACAAGTTTACTTATCATTTTAAGAGTCTCAAATACTCCCTCACCTTTGACGGCACTTGCCTCAAAAGAAGGTACATCCAATGTATTTAATTTTTTCTGCATGTCATGGGTCGAAGCAATATTCGGTAAATCCCTTTTATTCCACTGCATTACTAGTGGAACTTTATCTATGTCATAGCCCTGTTCAATCAAATTTCTTTTAAGCCCTTCCAAGCTCTCGATATTTGATTCCATTCTCTCAACCTGACTATCTGCAACAAAGACAACGCCATCAACTCCACGAAGGATCAACTTCCTACTGGCCTCGTAAAATACTTGTCCAGGTACTGTATATAAGTGAAATCTAGTTTTAAATCCACGAATTGAACCTAAGTCTAGTGGAAGAAAGTCAAAGAAGAGTGTTCTTTCATTCTCAGTGTTAAGAGTCACCATTTGACCTTTGGCCTGGGAAGATACTCTTTGATAAACGTGTTGAATGTTCGTCGTTTTTCCACCTAGTCCTGGACCATAGTAGACAATCTTGCAGTTAATTTCTTTAGTGTGATAATTTACAAAGGACATCTTTTAATTTCCTGTGAATCCAAATAATTGATCCATTTCTTGATCTGTAATATTTTTGAACAAGTAACCTTGCTCAATAGAGGGCTTTGGACGCTTAAAATTAAGTGACTCATCCCTGATATAGGTCTCCAATAGGAAACCTATGTTTCTCATATTTTGTTTTAACTTAGCTGGGTTTATTTGATCTTTAAAAATGCAGCAGAAATAGCAGTCGATATTATCAAGGGTCAGCGGCAGCAAATAGATACCTTCAGAGCTAGTATCAAAAGACAGTCTATAGCCACTTTGTGGTGCGTCTTTATTCACTAGAGATGATAGGGACTGGGCTGCTTGCCAAATTCCACTTGCAAGAGCTCCTATATTTGAAGACTCAAGGCTATTCAGGGAATTGGCATACATTACTGTGCCATCATTTCTAACCAACGCCACTCTATCCGAGATTAAATTAAACTCGTTTTCTACAAAGAATTCTTTAACTAAATTCGTAAAATTCATAATTGCTTTCTGTTCTCTAGCGCTTTGGAAATGGTCAAAGAGTCTAAATACTCAAGGCTTCCGCCCATAGGTATTCCAAAGCCGATTCTTTCTACATTTATACCTTTTAAAATTTGCTTTATAAAGGAACAAGTAGCATCGCCTTCAACTGAAGGGTTAATTGCTAGAATTACAGTCTGAATATTTAAGGCCTCAACCCGCTCTTCTAGAGATTTTATTCTTAGCTGCTCCGGGCCAACTCCTAAAAGGGGATTAAGTACGCCACCTAAAATATGGTAGATACCTTTGAATTGATTACTTTTTTCAATGGCCAATAAGTCTGAGATATTTTCCACAACACAAACGACACCGTTATCTTTGCGCTCATCTGACGAGCACACAGAACAATATTCATCATCGGAAAAAACACCACAGCCCTTACAAAATTTTATAGTCTGAAGAGAGCTCACAGCACTTGAGAAAAGAGTTAAGTCCTCTGCATCCCACTGCACCATCGACATGGCCTGTCTAAAGGCAGTCTTTTCACCAACACCTGGTAGCTTTGCAAATGACTTAACAACTTCTTGAATTGCCTCTGGAAGTTTGATCACTAAAACATTCCTGGAATGTTAAGGCCTCCAGTAATCTTGGACATTGCGCCAGAAACCATGTCTTGAGATTCCTTCACCGCTTGATTTATAGCTGTTTTAACTAACTCTTCAAGCATTTCTGTGTCATTAGGATCCACACATTCTTTATCAATAGTAATGTTTAGAAGCTCTTGCTTACCATTAACCTTAACCTTTACCATTCCCCCGCCAGAAGATGCTTCGACCTCTCTGGACTCTAGTTCTTTTTGTGCAACCGCCATTTTGGATTGCATTTGTTGAGCTTGTTTCATAAGTTGATTAATGTTTGCCATTTCCGACTCCTATTCATCTTTATTTAATATAATTTTTGATAGCTTACCGCTAAATAGCTCTTGGGCCTCTTTAATAAATTTATTATCTCTGATTTTTGCTTCTCTTACGTCTTTGTCGTCTTGAATCTTTTTCTCTTCAAGCTCAACCGTACTATAAAGGTTTTCCCTCTCCTTAGTCTCTTGATCAATAAAGGAGTAGCTTACTTTGGGTCCATGTTGCTCACGTCCACTAAAATAACGAGACACTTCAACATTTAACTGTTTGATGTTCTCAGGCTCATTTAGAACGTCATAGAAAAACTTGTCTTCCTCAGTAAAAGCGAGCCTTATTTCAGTAGAGTTTTCATCTACTTCACTTACAAGACGTGCTCTTTCAAGGTTCAAGGCAAGAGAGCGGTGGACGCCAAAAAGCTGCTTTAAAAAAGCTCCCCAAGATTTTGGGCCTTCAGCTTTAATAATGCTTTCTTCTTTATGTACTGGTTCATCTTCTACAGCTGGTGTTTCAGGCTCTGGGACAG
>JAGSHJ010000242.1 GCA_023954595.1 Bacteriovoracaceae bacterium
GTAGTTGCATTAATAAAAGCATAAATCCAGCAAGGATTAGGCCATCGTTTGCAACCTTAGAAAACCTTTTGAAAAATTGAGACTTCCTAAAGGTCGACAATACAGCCAGCATAATTGCAAGTGCAGCTATCTGTCCGACTTCGACTCCAACATTAAAGGATACGATTCGCATTAGCATCCCGGCACCTTTCTCACCCAGAGGTAACTGCTGAAGTCTTGTGGAAAGTCCAAACCCGTGGATCAATCCAAAAACAAACACCATCAATAAAAGATTTGGGGCTTTTTTCATCCCAAAGTAGTTTTGAAAGCCCTTGTTATTGTCGAACCCCTTATAGCAAACACTTATTGCGATTACAGCATCTACTAACCAATAGTTTGCAGTTATTCCTAAAAATGTAGCAAAGATCAGCGTAATACTGTGCCCTAAAGTAAAGACACTTATAAACTTAACGATGTCCTTAAATGATTTTAAAAAGAAAATCACTCCGAACAAAAATAAGAGATGATCGTAGCCTGTTATCATGTGTTCGGCACCAAGCCAAATATACTGAAAATAACCGCCACTAATCATCGCCTGCTTAGCTTCTTCACTAATGCCATGAGCAAATACGTTTGCTGAGCCTAGAAAAGAAAGCATGAATAAAATAAATTTAAACATTATTCCTCCTAAATATAGATATCTAATTCTTACGAAAAAAAGGATTAGACAATAGGAGGTCGGAAGATCTCGAAAGGGTGAGAGTTAGGAAACAAGAACTTCTCACAAAATCCGTTCTTTGATTCACTGGACATAATTGGGCAATTTAGCCCATATTCTTTCTTAAAGTAACGGATGTCATTACTAGAAATTTTAAGATGTTCATGTTCATGCTCATGCTCATGCTCTTGTTCATTGTCATCATTATGCTGGTGATGGTGTGTATGAGAGCTTTCGGAAATGTTGTCATGATGACCATGATCTTGATGTGAGAAAACTTCTACTTCAAAAGACTGAGAACTTGCTGAAGAATTCAGACTAAGAATAAGGACGACAAAGGCCTGAATTGATATTTTAATAAAGGTTCTCATTACATATAAAGTATATCCAAGAGTCGTACTCTAAGTAAAGAGTTTCGGACATCTCTAAACCAATCGCTCAACTTCAAATAAAATCTCATTTTTCAACTGGTCCCAAAAAAGATCAAAAAAGTCTGGAATATCTTCAGAGGCACAAGAGCTAGCTCTCGGCACAATCATTGCAAATTAAAACAAAAAAAGTATGGAGGAATCACCATGTACTTCAAAATGTTTAAAGCACAAGGCCTTGCCCACTTGTCATACATGTTAGGTAACCAAGGAAGTGCTATTATTGTAGATCCCAAAAGAGATATTGAAGAATATCTGGAGGCCGCACAGGCCGAGGGTTTAAAAATAGAATATATCTTAGAAACTCACCGTCAAGAAGACTTCATCATGGGAAGTGCAGGGCTTCAGGCGATTACCGGCGCCAAAATAGTGGGAGGGTCTCATGAAATTTTTAACCATTGCGATTTAAATTTGAAAGAGAAGCAAACCCTAGAAGTCGGAAACTTTACTTTCAAGGTTTTTGATACTCCTGGACACACCCCTGAAAGTGTCTGCTATGCACTCTACCTCCAAGACAAGGAACAATGCTGGGGTGTATTCACCGGTGATGCCTTGTTTATAGGAGACACTGGAAGAACAGACCTTATTGACCCTGACAAAACTAAAGAGAATGCATTTCTTCTTTATGATTCTATAAATAAAAAATTAAAACCTCTTGGAGAGCAGACCCTGCTGTTTCCCGCTCACGGCTCGGGTTCGGTATGTGGTGGTGCCTTGGCATCTTATGACCGTTCAACCTTAGGTTTTGAGTTAGGCTATAACCCGGTCTTCACCATGAGTAGAGACGAATTCGCTCGACATAAACTTCATGAGCGCATTCCAAAACCGCCGTATTTTGAACTAATGGAAGAAATAAATTTAAATGGCGGAAAAGCGATCTCAGGTGCACCAAGTAATATCGAGGTGCTTTCACCGGAAATGTTAAAAGAAAAAACAAAAAGTAATGGCGTAATTATCGACACCCGTCTTCCCGAAGCTTTTGCATCGGGACACATCGAAGGATCTTACAGTGTATGGCTTGAGGGACTTGCAGTGTTCGGTGGTTGGATTCTAGAAGAAGACACCTACGTCTACCTCGTCATGGAGCGAGAAAGTGACTTGGAGAAAAGTTTTGAATTTCTCTCACGCTTGGGCGTGGGAAAAATAAAGGGATTTCTTGCCGGAGGATTTGAGGCCTGGCGAGATAAAGGTCTTCCAATTGAAGCTTCCGGATATATACCTGTGTCAAAGTTAAAAGATGGTTGGGATGATTGCTTGATTTATGATGTCCGAGAAATCAACGAATACGAAGATGAGGGGCATATTCCGGGGTCTAGACATTGCTATGTTGGGCACCTAGAAGACTGCATCGACGAAGCGAACATTCCCCACGATCAAAAGATCGTAGTCACCTGCACTGTCGGTCACCGAGGAGGCCTTGGCACCAGTATATTTCTTCGTAAGGGCTATAAAAACGTTCACAACTTGGCAGGCGGAATGAAGGCCTGGAATCAATTGAACCTGAAAACCGAGGGAGCCCAATAGGCCCCTCGAAAACACTGCTAAAACTGACTTAGGACAATCAAGGCCAATAACAGAACTGCTCCAAATACGAATATAAATTTTCTCTCAGGGAGGTGAAAAATATCCGGCAAGGTTATTTCGCCCTTATTCAACCAATTTTTAACACTTTGATTTAAAGGCTTTGAGAACTCCGCGAAGACATATGAGCCGATGAACATACCACCCATATAATAAAGTGCGTTCAAATTCCCTTGCCCTAAAGCCGCTGCACCGGTGCCAGGGCAATACCCCGCAAGTGCGAACCCCAGGCCAAAAATGAGACCACCAATAATATTCGCACCTAGATTAGCAGCTTTGATATGAGGCTTGGCGAGTCCTTTTTCTTTTAAAAAGTAGAATCCTATCATGCCGACTAAAATCGCGGACAACATAACTTTCATCACCGTGAAATCAACTAAGAGTAATTGTCCTTCAAGGATATGGTATTTTGTGACTCCTCCCTTTTGGAGAAGAAAACCAAATATTATCCCAAATAGCACTCCTTGAATTAGCTTTTTCATTTTTCCTCTTTAATACAAAAACTGAGCACCTATAATGCCGCCTATAAAAAAACATAATAGAGAAACCCACGATGCCAAACTCAATTGAAGAGTCCCGCTAATGCCGTGACCGCTCGTACACCCACCGGCCAATCGCGCGCCAAAGGCCATGAATATCCCACCGATGAACGCGGTAATGCTATAGGAAGATGAACCATGAACTTCTTCCCATAGTTTAGGAACCCATCTCACCTCAAACTCTCCTCCAGTAATAGATGAAATAAAAGATCCCCCGATTGCTGAAAGTACGAATACAAGCCCCCATGAAACTTCAGGCGGATTTTCTTTATAGTATTTAAGCTTTAGTGTGTGTTTTTTAGCAATCAACTTTCCTAAAAGACCTGCAACTGTTGCATAGGCGGATGACGCTCCAATAGGCTTATTTGAAAAAGTGAAGGTCAACCAGGCCAAAATTCCTATGAGTGCACCGGCAAGATAAGGCGACCAAGCTGCCTTGCCAAGCATTTGAATTGTTTCATAATAGTCATTCATAAACGCCTCGTAACTTTTCTCAAAAGACCAATAGCCATTTAAGTCCGCTCCATAATGGTGCCTAAAGCCTAGCAGGATTTTAACCTATTTAAAGGTTCACAAAAGTTGATATCAGTATTTTTTAATTATTGGTTAACAGGGACTAAGGATTTATGAATTGTAATTTATGACACAACGGCAAAAACTCTATGTACGAATGTGCTAGGTAATTGGAAGCAGGTTGTTAGGTTTAAAGATAAACTCAATTAGATAAAAATAAAAAAGCCCAGATCATTAAACCTGGGCATTAATTATTTGGAGGATTTTTTAAATGGTTCATTATCTAGTATTCAAATTATGTTCATCAAACCTTGATTCTAAAGACGACCATTCGTGATCGAAGTGAATTTTGTTTTAAGTCTCTGTCTTTCTAAACAGAGACTTAATCGAAAGCTAGTCATTTATGCTGAGAGCAAGGAAGATCCATTCGATTCACGAGGACAGATTTTGGGTTTACCTTATTATAAATTTGCTTTTATAAACGTCTTGGGTAGGACTCAAGTATAAATGTTACGAAATTAGTTCACATAACCACAACAACTTAACCTTTCTAACATGTGAGTGATAGTAGCTTTTATTGCAGTTTAAAGTACCTGAAAGTCAAAAAGAATAAAGAGCCAATTGCTTGGCTCTATTAGATGATTTAGAAAAGTCAAATTAGGTTTAATTAATAAAAACTTATCCGCAATTCTTATTTCAAAGAACAGGTTGGTAATTTCTTAATTACTGATAATGCACTGTCTTCGCATACTTCTGGTAATAGACTTTGGGCCGTTGTATATTTTGAATAACCAGTCTCTTTCGACTTATCAGACTTATATGTTTTAGACTTTTTTATCTCTGTCGAAGAAACTTTAACAGAGACACCACATTTAGCTCTTTGGTTAGAAACTCTTCGAGTATGATTATCACATAAAAGGCAGAATCCTCTGTTAGGAAACATGGAAACTTCTCTATATCCAACAGTATCGGTGCTTCTTTCCACCCTTAGAACTGCGAATTGAGATGATTGTCTACGATTGTCCTCGTTTTGTTGCTCATTGATAAAGTTTATATTCCAGTTTCTCTCAAAATAGGCTTCATCTTTTGCTTTTTCGAGTGTGTGTGAACTAATCGAGCCATCATGATAGACATCAATATCACAGCTACTTAGCTCAACCGTTTTACAACTTACTGCCATAAGCCCTAGTAAA
>JAGSHJ010000205.1 GCA_023954595.1 Bacteriovoracaceae bacterium
AGTTTTACCCACTCCACCTTTACCACCGGTAAAGGACACTGTGACCGCTTTGCTAAACGATCTTTTTCTTTCATGAATAAGAGCTTGTACCTGCTGGCGCTGAGACGAATTGAATGACATTAGCCATTCGCTAGTTTTCTCCATAACTTCCTGTCCTCTTAAACCCAAAATCCTTTCGGGCGCAAAAATAAATGTATATCTACAAGTTAAACATGCCGGCCAAAATCCTTTCGGCCGTCGCCCCTTCTATATCGTCAGGAACAGTTGGACCTGTTCCAAAAAACTTCAAAGGCAGGGTGTTGTATTTGTAATGCGTATTAACCAAGGCACCATAATTCAAACATTGATCAACATTTGAAATTATAACTCCATTTAATTTTTCTTTGTACTTGGAAAGAATTTTTCTATTGTACAATTCAGAATGAATTGCAGAGATATTCGCCAAGATTTCCAACTTCTTAAAAGAACGCTGTAGAGTATCTAAAATCTTTTTAGATTCATCTTCTTTTCCAGAGTTAACCTTGATATCCAATAAAACTTGCTTATTAGCTTCCATGGCCTTTCTAGCTTCAGACATTAAATGTGAAAGCGTTTCAACATTGGAAATATCCAATTTGAAAACCTTTTGAGCAAATTCGTTGTCTATAGGGCTCTTTGAGTCTCTAAGACGGATGATCTTCACATCCTCCATAAGAACCGCAAGCTTCATTGCCATACTTGTTTGTCCACAAGATGCCTCTGAAATAAGTGCCGTAACTACCGGAGTATTATCCTCTTGAGTAGATGAAAATAACGGCATGCCAGTATTAATCATTGAAGCTAGCTCTCTTAGTGCCAAATCAAAAAGAAGATCTTCATCTTTTTGCTCGCTCTCAGTTAATTCAAAGCGGGCCTTTTTCAAGATTCTACCAACAATTGAATCATTCAAATCAAGAGTTTTAAGAGATTCTCTAAGCTCGATAATCGAAGGGTTCTCGTCTTCCCCACCGGCCTTGGATATAAAAGAATTTTTACTTAGTTCAAAAAGCTTCTGCTCTAGAATTTCAATTTGTTTTTTCTGAGAGTCCAGTTGGGCCTTAAGTCTTCTTTCATACTCGTTTGGACCGCTCTCTTGTCTAGTTGCAACCTCTTGAGGCTCATAACTCTGTTCTTGCTCTACCTGCACTGTCTCTCTTCTTGAGACAGTCTGTCTTACTGGAGCTTCTTCCTCTTCTGACATAAAGTCATCCATGCTTTGAGTGCCAGGAGAATCTTCTTCAGTAGTTAAAAAGTCGTCCAAAGAACTCTTAAATTTATGAGAAGCTTTAGAAACAGTATTTACGACCTTGTTCAGGCCCATGTTGCCGTAGCCATTAGAGTTCTTAGGAGTTGGAGCAGGAGTATGTTCGTTATATTCGTTTATCATATGATTAATTGAGCTCGATGGAGCTTGGTAAAAGTTTTCTTTATGTTCGCCTAGAGCGCGATCTACATTTGATTTTTTAGTATAGCTGTCTTCTGAAATCGCTGCAGTAATCTCTACTCTACCCTTTTTAAAAGCACCTTTAAGGCCTTTATTAGTGATAGTTTTCAAGATAATGGCATCCGGCCCCAGTTCACTTTTAACTGATCTTAAGGCCTCATCCAATGTTTCCGCTTCAAATTTTTTTACATACATTTCTTACACTCTCACGGTTCCAAGGGACCTAATATTGATTTCAGGACTAAGTTCATTATGACTTACCACGATTAGGTTTGGAATGAATTTTTCAGTAAGTTTCTTGAAGTGTCTTCGCACAACAGGAGAACAAAGAATAACCATTTTCTCACCCATATTGGTGGCTTCCTCAATACGTTCATTTAAACTGGCAAGAATCGTCTGTGTCAGTTTGGGATCCATTGACAGTTGCTGTCCTTGCTCTGTTTGGATCAAATTCTGAGCTATGGATTCCTCAATACCTCGGTCTAAGGTAAAGAGAGGTACGTCGCCAGTTTCGCTTTTTACCTTTTCCGTAATTGTCCGGTACAAGGACTCCCTCGCCATTTCAGTGAGGGCATCAGCGTCTTTAATTATTGTACCATTTTCGGCAAGAGATTCAAGAATTGTGCGCAAATCTCTGATAGGAACACTCTCTCTGAGTAAATTTTGCAACACTTTTAGCACTGCACCTAAATTTACGATCTCAGGAACCAAATCATCCACTAATTTAGGGTAATCCTGCTTAAAGTTGTCCAGTATTTTAACCAGTTCCTGTCTACCAAGAAGCTCATGCATATTCGTCTTTAGAACTTCAGTAATATGTGTTGCAACTACAGTGGACAGATCAACAACAGTGTAGCCGTTATATTGAGCGTCCTCTTTCAGATTTTCATTAATCCATACAGCATCTAGGCCAAAAACTGGCTCAGTAGTCTCAATTCCATCCATTTTCTCAATTACAGTACCCGGATCCATTGCCAAGTAGTGATCTGGCATCAATTCGGCCTTCGCTACAACAATGCCTTTGATCTTCAGGTTGTACTCACCTGGTTTAAGCTCCAAGTTGTCCCTAATTCGTACTGATGGAATGATAATCCCCCAGTCTGTAACAAATTGTTTTCTGATATGACTAATTCTTTCAAGAAGATCGCCGTCTTGGTCAGAGTCAACAATATTAACTAGGCCATATCCAACTTCAAGTTCAACCATTTCAAGAGAAAGCAGGTCTTCCAAGTCTTCAGGAGAACTTTTCTTCTCTGTGATAGCTTCAATTTTAGTTGCCTGCTCCTCAGCTTCTTTCTTTTTCTCGATTCTAAAGGCCGCAAATGCAATCAAAGAAGCGACAACCAAGAAAGGAAACATTGGGAAATCAGGTACCAATGAGAATAAAACTAAAACACCAGCAGCGATGTACAAGGCCTTTGGTTGAAAACCAAACTGCTTTCCAAGTTGCTCACTAAGACCAGTCTCTTCAGTATTTCGTGTGGCGATGATACCTGCAGCAGTAGAAATAATTAGAGCAGGAATCTGAGCGATAAGACCATCACCTACAGTTAGTAATGTGAAGATCTCAGTTGCTTCGGAGAAGTCCATTCCATTTTGGGCAACCCCAATAATGATCCCACCCAGAATGTTTACAGCAGTAATTAAGATACCTGCAATGGCATCACCTCGAACGAATTTCGAAGCACCATCCATCGAACCGTAAAAGTCTGCTTCAGCGGCAACTTCTTTTCTTCTCTCTTTGGCCTGTTCATCATTGATAAGACCAGCATTTAGATCTGCATCAATTGCCATCTGCTTACCAGGCATTGCATCCAAGGTAAATCGTGCAGCAACTTCGGCTACTCTACCAGCACCCTTAGTGATAACGATAAAGTTGATGATTACAAAAATGATAAAGACAATAATACCAACGGCGTAATTACCACCCACAACGTAGTTACCAAACGCATTGATAATTTCACCAGCGGCACTCGATCCTTCAGTTCCACCTCTAATTAAAATGTTTCTAGTAGAGGCAACGTTTAGAGAAAGTCTGAATAATGTAACTACAAGTAGTACTGATGGAAAAGTTGAGAAGTCCAATGGCTTTCTCATGTATACAGAGACTAAAAGAATAATCAAGGCCCCGGCCAATGTCATAGCGATGAACAAGTCCATCATCAAAGGCGAGACCGGAACGATCATAACGCCTAGGACAAAGATCAGACCAAGTGCGACCGCTAAATCCCCTTGTTTTCCAAACTCTTTTAGTTTCTCAAACATAACTTACCCTTCTCTAGCTTAGAGCTTTTTTGTTTTTCTTAACCTTGTAAACAAATGCCAAGATTTCAGCGACGGCCTTGTAAAGTGATCTAGGAACACCCTGGCCGACATCTACAGTTTTATATAAAGCACGTGCCAGTGGCACGTTTTCAACAATTGGAATATCGTTTTCTTTAGCAATCTCTCTGATTCTCAACGCCAAGTGATCCTGGCCTTTACCAATAATTTCAGGAGCAACCATTGTCTCTCCGTCATAGCGAACAACGATAGAGATATGAGTTGGGTTTGTGATGATCACATCCGCTTGAGGAATGTCTGCCATCATTCTCTTAGTAGCCATATCTCTTTGGATAGCTCTAATTTTTTGCTTAATCTCAGGAGAACCTTCTCTTTGCTTATGTTCTTCCTTAACTTGTTGCTTAGTCATTCTATGCTTTTCTTTATATGCATACTTTTCCCAAGCAAAGTCTCCAACGGCCACAACAACAAGTCCTGCAAGAATTGAAAGTGCCAGTTTAAAGGCAAATGCTTTTCCATAACTGAATGCCTCAGCTGCTTCAGTGTGAAGAAAGCCAGTGAAGCTTGTTAAATTGTCAGAAATAATCACATAAGTAATTCCCAAAACGATTGTGAACTTTAAAAGACCTTTCAAAACTTCAACGATTGATTTCTTTGAGAAGATTCTTTTAAAGCCACTGAGAGGGTTAATGCGATCAGGTTTAAGCTGAAGAACATCCGGAGCGAATAAAATACCAACCTGAAGAACTTGTGCTAAAAATCCCAGTGCCATTGACGTGATAAATACAGGTGCCAAACACTTACCGGCCATATAGAAGGTCTCTTTTAGAACTCTTCTACCCAACTCTTCTGTATAGGCCAACTTATACTCTAGTCCATATAGCCATTCGATATATTCAGAGATGACTTCAAACATGTATAAACTAGACATTACAAGAACAGACAGAACACCTGTTAGAATTAGAATACTATTAAATTCTTTGGATGAGGCGACATCACCCTTATTCCTAGCATCGTCCAGTTTCTGTTGGGACGGCTCTTCTGTTTTTTCGCCTTGATCGTCGGCCATGCCTGTCCCCTATATTACAAACTGGAACCATTCGCCCAGTCTATCAATGTACATTTTGTAAGCAACGTGAAAGAACTCTTCTGAAATCGCGAAGAACACCATCAATCCGATGCCGATGTTAACAACAAAACTAACCATTAAAATATTCATCTGAGGAATGGTTCTGGCGATAATGCCCATAACCAAGTTCAGAATTAAATTTGTAAATAAAATTGGTGTCGCCAAAAGAAATGCGGCCTGAAAAACACCTTTAAAGAAATCATTATAGAAGATGTGAATATTGGTAAAGTTTCCAAGGTTTTGCATACTCACACTGAAAAAGGAATTTAGCACTCCTTTGAACATAGGAATCAATGCGCCCGTGGTAAGAATCATAATAATTACTGTCCATTGAATAATTTTTTCAAAAGGACCAACTTGTTGATCGTGAGTTGGATCAAAGTAGCTGACTGAGGCAAACCCAATCTGCTGGGTCATGATTGAACCGGATGCGATAAAAAGGTTCATGATACTTTTAACTAAAAATCCAATAAGTAGTCCTGTAATCGTATGAAACATAGTTAAGAACCAAAAGTTCTCAATCCCTGCAGCAAGAACTTCTTGAACCATCGCTCCCTTCACAACTGGAAAAAAAGCGTAAGAGACAACAAGAGACATAAGAACTTTAACAATGTTTGGCACACTAGTGTTATCGAACAAAGGAAGTTGAACCAAGATCGTCGACCATCTTGTAAAAGTTAGCCAAAAGGCAATAAGAACAGTGTAGTCGACAACCGAAACATTAATCATCTATGCATTACCACCGCTGGAATATTTACATAGAGCTCTCTAGTAAAAGATGTGATTGTCTCCATCATCCATGGACTAAGAATAACAAAGGCCAAAACAATAAC
>JAGSHJ010000260.1 GCA_023954595.1 Bacteriovoracaceae bacterium
CCTTTTCTTCAAGTGCATCGGTCATATCTGTCTGAATAAAACCAGGGCATACTGCGTTACATCTGATATTTCGACTACCTAGCTCTTTTGCCACGGACTTAGTGAAGCCAATCATACCTGCTTTTGATGCAGCGTATGCAGCTTGTGAAATATTCCCCATTAGTCCGACAATAGAACTAATGTTAACGATACTTACATTCTCGGCCTTTAAGAATTGTCTTGAAAGAATACTTGTAAGCATCATTCCACCCTTGAGGTTTGTATCGATAATTGAGTCAACGTCAGCTCTTTTAAGTCTCATAAGAAGAGAGTCCTTAGAAACACCAGCATTGTTAACTAGTCCTTCAATAGGTCCAACTTCTTTAGCAAAATTAGTAACGGCTTCTTTCATTTGGGCTTCATTGTTAAGATCAAATAAAAGCCCTGTCACGTCACTTGCGCCAAGTTCTTTAAGTTCATTTTCAATTTTCTTTGCTACTTCTTCTTTACCTTCACGGTAATTGAAAATAACGTGAGCATTTTGTTTCGCTAACATCTTAGCGATCTCTAAACCGATTCCTCGGCTTGCACCCGTTACTAAAACTCTCTTTCCTTCAAGATCTTTAAATTGTGCGATCATGATAGAACCTCCTTTAGTTCGTCAAATGCTCCATCTTTATCTAGTGAGATAACTTTAATACCTCTGTTGATTTTTCTAGCTAGTCCCATAAGAACTCTACCTGGTCCAACTTCAAGACAAAGAGTATCTTCATCTAATTGTTGAAAACTTTGAGTCCATAAAACGGCACCATCAATTTGCTTGATAAGGTTTTCTTTTACAACGTCACCAGACGTTCCAGCTTCATATCTCTTTGCATCGATATTAGCGATGTAGGGAACCTTTGTGTCAGTGAAGTTAATTCCTCCAAAGAATGTTGCCATATTCTCTCTTGCTGGAAGCATTAGAGAAGAGTGGAAAGGAGCACTAACTTTTAAAGGAACCATTTTATGTGGCTCAGTGTAGTTCTCTGTAATCCATGCAACAGCTTTATCACAGGCCTCTGCATGACCAGAGATAACAATCTGTCCTGGCTCATTGAAGTTTGCTGGCATAACCTTATTTTCATCAGTTGAAGCAGCTTCACAAGCTTTCTTAACAACATCAGCAGGCACTTTTAGGACTGCATACATTTTACCCATTCCTGCAGGAACAGCTTCTTGCATGAATTTACCTCTATTATTTACTGCTTTAACAGCATCTTCAAAACTAAGAGCTCCGGCAGCAACTAGGGCAGGGTACTCACCAACTGAGTGTCCCATAACAGCTGAGACTTCAATCCCTTTCTCATCAAGAATTTCTTTGGCCTTTTGGTAAAGTCCTAGAGAGTGAGTTAGGATTGCTGGTTGAGTATTTTGAGTCATTGTAAGATCTTCTTCTGGACCCTCTAACATAATTTTAGAGATATCATATCCAAGAACATCATTAGCTTTCTTTAATAAGTCATATGAAGCGTGTCCTTCAAGGTTCTTACCCATTCCGACATACTGTGCACCTTGACCTGGAAATATAAGTACTATTTTCTTTGTCATAATTTATCCCTAATTTCTTAGTAACGTAATAAAGTTGCCCCAGTCGTTAGACCAGCACCGAATGCATCTAAAAGAAGTAGTTGTCCTCTTTCAATTCTTCCATCCGTTATTGCTTCGTGCATTGCGATTGGAACCGTAGCAGCAGAGGTATTAGCATACTTATCAATGTTGATAATAACTTTCTCAGGATCAATTCCTAAAAGCTTACCTGTTGTTTCTATAATTCTAACGTTTGCTTGATGTGGGATTAACCAATCAACATTTTCAAGCTTTTCATCAGCTCTATCTAGTACAATTCTTGCATTCTCTGCAAGAGTTCTCGTTGCAACTTTGAACATCTCACGACCTTTCATTTGCATAAAGTGAGAGCTTTCTTCAATATGTGTCGGAGTGATAGGCTCAACGGCTCCACCTACAGGTTGGTCAAAGAACTCTTTTCCTTTTCCATCAGCACCAAGGTGTAGTGAAAGTACGTCTGATGAATCAGATGCGTCTTCGTTTGCTCCAACTATTGCAACACCACAACCATCACCAAAAAGGATACATGTGTTACGATCTTTCCAATTGATTTCACGACTAAGCATTTCAGAACCAATGATAAGAGCGTTCTTAATTGCTCCCATCTTTATAAGTCCTGTTGCCATATTGAGTCCGTAAACAAACCCCGAACATGCTGCTGCGATATCAAGTGCAGCACACTTATTAGTTATTCCAAGTTTCTGTTGAAGGATACAAGCAGTGTTGGGAAGCTTGTGGTCCGGAGTAACTGAAGCAAATAAGATCATATCGATATCATTTGGCTCTAGGTTAGCAGCTTTAAGTGCATCAAGTGTTGCATGATATGCCATATCACTTGGCCACTCGCCACCTTCTGTTGAACAAATATGTCTTTGCTTAATTCCTGTTCTTTCAAAAATCCACTCGTCAGATGTTTCGACAATTTTTTCAAGGTCAAAGTTTGTTACAACTTTCTTAGGAGCATAAATTCCCGTACCTTTGATTTTGACTTTTATATCCATGACTACCTCAATAGGGGATTGACCTTAATGGTCAAAAAAAAAGAGCTTAAGTTAAAAAATAACGTAAGCTCTCGGCATGTATTCTTCTAATAAAAACCTACCTTGGCAAGCTGTTATGCAATAAAACGACGAATAAAAACAATGACCTACGGTCAACAAGCTGTATGTAATTGAAGGTAGGTGAATTATCTTTAGGTGCTGCGTGTCAAGAAAGGGATACCTAGTACCTTTATACTAGGTCTTTCACTTATAATAGAGTTGTAGAAAGAATATATTTCAAGGAAGAAATAATGGCGAAAGTATTTGGAAGTTTTGTAGAACTTGTAGAATCTAACAAGGGTCTTTTTGAAAAGGCTAAGAAGAATAATCAAATGGGGATTTGTGAAGCCATTTGGAATTCAAGAACTACTGAAGTTAGCCAGCTACAATTAGAGGTTCAAGAAATACTATCAGCTCAAAAAATGTTAAAGGCCGAATCAGCACTTGCTCAGCAAGATATGAAAAATGCCATTAAAAAGCATGAAGAAAGTGAAGATCAATTAAGCATTGCACAAAGACAGCTACAAGACGTCTCTCTTGAGCTAGAGACTGTTAAGGCCGAAAATGCTGATATCAATGCAGTTGTACAAAAGAGTGAGCTCTTAACAGAAACGATAGTTTCTGAAAAAGACTTCTTACTTGCTCAAATCGCTAAGCTAGAAAATGAGCTGAAACTAAAAACAGTAGAGAGTGAAGAATTAATGGATCAGGTAGATACATTAACTTCTCATAACTGTGAGATTGAGCTTGATTTAAAAGAAGAAATTCTAAAGTCTAAAAGTTTAGATCAAGATTGCCATAAATTAGAAGATGAGAAAGCAAAAGTTATTAAGGCCTATAAGATAATGAAGGCCCAAGCCGAAGAGTTGGACCAGTTAAGAGAGTCCCACGAAATGAGAATCGAAGGTCTTGAAAAATCTAATCAAAACCTTGAGATTGAAAGAAACTCTTTAAAGCAGTCTGTGGCCCAAGCAAGATCTCAGATTATGCACTTTCAAGAATCATTTGAGATTTTTAAGTCAAATGTATCACCCTCTCAAAAAGCACCACTGACAGATAGAAATCGAGAAGTTAATCAATAAGAAGTTTAACTCTCATAATCTAGTCTTTGAATTGAAGTCTCTTGATCACTTTGATCAGTATTGTGATGCAATTGATAGAATGCAGCCTAGAAAGAATAGACAGGATATCGATAAAGATAAGCAAACTGTCCTCTTACTAGGCTTTGAAGTTCTTATTGAGGCCACTCAAAAAAAAGCGGAAAATAGAGAGACCTATTCATTCTTTGTTTTTGAAAATAATGAAATCGTCGGGGAGCTTATTCTTTCAAAGCTAGAGCCAACTCCATTCTTATCCTGTGAGTTGGGGTATAGAGTATATAATAATCACTGGGGTAAAGGACTTGGTTCGAAGATTGCTAAGGCCGGAGTTGATTATGCATTTAAGGACTTAGAGCTACATCGAGTCGAGGCCCTAATAGAAGTAGATAATAAACCCTCTATAAAGATTGCGGAAAAAGCAGGACTTAGGGTTGAGGGGATAAGTGAGAAGCGTATTTTCAGTGAAGGTCAATGGAGAGATATGCAGGTTCGAGCAATCACATTGGAAGACCTGGAATAACAGACAAGCCTAAGACTTGTCTGCGCAAACCAGTATTTTGGATGTTCTTAGTTTCTACTTACATATTTTAGCGCTAGGTCTGATTTCGCAAAGTATTTCCTTCATGGCCTTACTCTCTGATTTCAGCTTTTCATTTTCAATTTTTATACTAGCTATCTCTCGTCCATGATCTTTTTTTAGTTCCTTAAGAGCTTCGACGAAAATTGGCGCAAGTTTTGAGTACTTCACTCCTTTAAAACCATCACTGCCTGTAACAACTATTTCTGGAATGATTCTTTCAACTTCTTGTGCACTAAAACCTATTTGTTTTTTCGAAGAGAAGTTTTTGTCTGGGAACTCATCTCTTCTCCAGTCATAGAAATAACCTTGAAGGTTAACAATTAACTCAAGAGCGCTTTCAATTTTTTCAAAATTATTC
>JAGSHJ010000340.1 GCA_023954595.1 Bacteriovoracaceae bacterium
AGGAAGAAGTAATGTTGCTAAAACCTATGATGGATTTGTTAAGTACAAATTTTTAAAACAATCCACCGGTAAAAAGATGATGCCCATAACAGCGGCTTGGGTAAGTACTATGGGCGTTACAACGCAGCGATGGACAGATCCAGACCGTGAGAAACTTTTTAGCAGTAGATTACATTATACTCACCAGTTGCTAATAGCACGGAAGTTTTCCGAAGGGTTTTCAGCTCAATTTATGCCTACAGTGGTACACAAAAATCTTGTAGATTCAACAGACCTATCAAATGATATGGCCTTCAAGATTAAAAGAATATGACCCTTATGCTGGCATAATTCTCTGAATGAGTAACAGACTCATCAAATTTTAACATAAATTTCTCTGGTTCATAATTGAAAATCCCCCATTACTCTCTACTTCATAAAACGACACTATGCTCATTCCCTCTCTAAAGCTTGCCATCAACCACAGGTATTAAGCTGTGCTCTTATTAAAGATTAAGATTCGCTAAAGCTAGACGCAGAGTTTTTCCCAAAGATAAGTGTTAAAGTGAGTTACGAACCGATATGATTCGACAATCAGAATTGCTAGAGGCATAATTATAGGTATTTTTAGGC
The DNA here is from genome assembly GCA_023954595.1 of Bacteriovoracaceae bacterium. Classification (GTDB taxonomy): domain Bacteria; phylum Bdellovibrionota; class Bacteriovoracia; order Bacteriovoracales; family Bacteriovoracaceae; genus UBA845. The sequence goes on from JAGSHJ010000340.1 coordinate 613, forward strand.
TAAAAATGTTCAAAGTTCATTCAATTTTTATTTTTATCGTAATTTTGTCCTGTGCTCATAATAAGAGTCCACACTACAAAGACTTGCACAAGCACTCAGTGGCCTCACCCAAGGTAGAGTCTAATCAAGTGCACGAACCTGAAAAACCAAGTTTTTCTTCTACACAAAAGCTTTCGATTTTCATCCCTAAAGAACTTAAATCAGATGAGCTTACTTACATTACAGAACCTCAAATTCGCTCTATTAAACTTCCGCCCCAACCTAGCGTTGCATCGGAACAGACCCAGAACGAGTTGAAGTATTTGCTAAGTCTCAAGTCTGAAAGAAGCGATGATTTTATAAAAAGAGTTTCTGTAGAAAGAAACTTTGCAGGCCTGAGGCTGGGTAATCTTCACGGCTATGACCTCGCCCTATACGGAGGTTCTGACATCGTTTCAGAATTTTTCACTAAAGTTTTTCACGATATAACAGTAGCTACATTTTATTTAAAGATTAAGTTCGATCGGGTGCGTCCACACTTTCTTGAACCTGCCATTGAGCCAGTAATCATTGTTCCAAGACACCCGGCCTACCCAAGCGGGCACTCGGCACAAGCATTCACTACAGCACTAGTGTTGTCCGAAGTATTTCCAGAAGATCGAGAACGCTTCTTACAAGACGCCTACAATATAGCAAGAAATCGAGAGATCGCAGGTGTCCATTATCCCTCCGACACTTGGGCCGGATTTATACTTGCGCAAAAATATGTAAAGCTGGCTAAAACCCATAAAAACTTTAAAAAAGACATAGAGAAGGTAAAGCAGGTATTCAACACTGTGGAATATTATAAGAGACTTTTGAGATGAGTTTCGACGCAGCCTTAATACGGGTAAGAACAAGCGATGGACGGTTTTGGCAAAGCTGCGACATAATAGAAAGTGCTTTTCCCCAAGTACTCGAGAACCTGCCAAAAAACATATCAATAATTGAATCCTCAGAAGAAGCTTTTATAGACGCAGTTTCGCTGGCCGGTAAAAAGCATAAAAAGTTGGTGGTATTTTTCAATTCCCACATTACAGATATTCCAAAGGTTTTAACCGAGGCCAAAGCCTCTATCGATATTTCACAGCTACATTTCATTATTCAAGTATATGGGGACATGACTGTGGAAGTTAAAAGATGGATTGACCTAGACAAAATTTTAAAAGGGTTGAAAGTTAAAATTGTCTGTTCATCGCGACCCCATCTTGAGCAAACTAAAAAATTAGTTAAGAACCCAAAAAATCTTGAATTACTTCCCTACCCTCTAGCTGAAAGCTTTTTAGGATCAATCCCTCAAAATAATACTCAAGATAACCTTATCCAAATGATTTACGCCGGAAGAATATGCTTAGGAAAAAATGTTATTCCTCTGATGTTGGATTTCCTCAAAGCTTCAACCGTGAACAAGAATATAAAATTGAGTATTTGCGGAAGATTTACAAATGAAGGCCATCACTTTCATGGAGTAAAGTCTAAAGAGAACAGTATTCAGAAATCGTTTTATGAAATAATTGAATCATCAAACGGAAAGATCAGATATCTAGGTGATCTTAGCCAAAAGCAATTAATTTCAGAGTATGACAAATCGGATTATTTCATTTCCATGAGCACTTATCACGATGAAGACTTTGGTGTGGCGGTCACTCAGGCATTGGCAAGGGGATGCAAGACCATATTGTCAGACTGGGGCGGCTACAAAGATCACCTATGCATTGAATATATAAATCTGGAGTACTCAGAGAATCAAATCCCTGTTTATAAAAGAAAGAATTTATTAAAAATTTTAAAGACTCTGCGTCAAAGACCAGAAGACAAGGCCCAAACACAGATGAGAATATTCAAAAAATATTCACCAAAAAGTGTAGCTGAAAAATTCAACCAAATAATAACTAATAAATTTTCACACTATGAAGGGCAATCTAATCTCTTCTTTCAATATGCGCAGATGTTTGAAAAAGAACATGGATCTCCATATAGAAACATTAACAATGCCATAAATATTCAGAAGCTCTACTATGAACTTTATCAAGACTTTGGAGCTCCTAGGTTGATCAATGGCTGAAAAAGATTTCCAAGCATCTTTATTCAAAAACGAAGAGTTTCTCTCGCAAGATGAATGTACGAAGTTTGCGCAAATTGCTTTCTCCAACGCTCACCTCTGTATTGTGAGAAGCTCGCGTTATAAGTTCTTAGGTTACCCTTTTGACTACGCCTCAATATACGGCGGTCATAACGCTGATATGGTAGATGGCCATAACCAATTGATCCAATCAGAATTTGGTGAGCTCCTAGAACGAGTTCGCTCCTACTTCGAAGGATATTTTCAAGAGAAAGTCGTTACTCAAGACGGTCTTTCTCTTCCTGGTTTTAATTTTTTTGAAATTCCTCCCTGCACCTTGCTTGATACATTCTACCATCTTGATGATCATAAGAAAGAGTTAGCGACACGCTTTCCCTTATTAAGAATTACCCCTGAGAGCCCTACGCTCTCTTTTACAATTTTGATGAATGAACCAAAAGATCATAGTTCCGGGTTAACCTACTTTGACCGAAATGACCCTATAGGCCGAAAGGCTGCAGGCCACAAACAGGAAAACCAGAAACATTATCTTGGGTTTAGCCGGCTACAGATTTATAAAGCCGGAGAAATAAATTTTCATCAAAATCTTTTACATTCTGTTTACGCCAAAAATAATAGTCAGTTAAAACAGACAAGGCTAACCTTTCAGGGGCATTTATTGAAACTTGACGAGGGACTGCTTATATTTTGGTAGTTTTACTCTTTTCATTGAACACAACTTTCTTTTTGGCCGGTAGCACATGGATGTTGTCACCATGACCGATTACTTCCCAATACAATGGAATTAGTTCTGAAAAGTCATGAGGTTCATCTAAATCCAACCGAACTTCCCTCTCACCTTCTAAAGCTATAAGAAAATATTTCTTTACCTTTAACAAAGGCCACTCTTTCAAAAGAATTTCTTCGTATGCAGACAGGCCGATTCTATTATCAACGACCTTGAGATTTTCGTCGAGATGTAAAGGCAACAAGAAAGAGTAACGTCCAAGTGACCTGAAAAGCTTGTCGCTAAAGCCAACAGGGTCAGTCTCATGTTTCGATAGAAGCATCGATTTTTGTATAATGTTATC
>JAGSHJ010000033.1 GCA_023954595.1 Bacteriovoracaceae bacterium
ATCAACATCTCTATCTTCTGTTCCGCCAAAAATTGTTCCGGCCTCTCCACTCATCATTGGTACTTCAAGAGCGATAGAGAATTTTTCCCAAGACTTCTTAACAAATACGTCAATTAATGTGATTTTTGCAGGTCCTGTCGTAGCACCATAAAGTTCGTTGTTTGTTTCAACGTCTCTAGAACCATAGTAAAGTGAAAATTCAAAGTTTTGATTCTTGTCTTCATATTTCGCAGTAAGACCTGTTTCGCTTGAGTCATACTTTCCGCTATTTGCATTGTCACTACTTGAATCTGGAGTATCAATCTTTGCCCAAAATGGAGCTAAGCTGAATTTTCCAAGATTAAATGTAGCTTCGATACCGCTATAAACAGACTGAAAACGATCCCAAGTATCACTTCCATCATTAATAACTGCTCCTAGGCCAAAGTTTTTGGAAAACTTACCAATTCTGAAAAGTGCTGTGTCTGCATAAAGCTCAGCGTAAAATTTATTTACTGATAACTCTTGAGAACCATCAGGTGTTTGAGAGTAAAAAGAAGATTGAGCAACACTGTCTTCGCCCATGAATCCACCTCTGATCGCACCAGTGGAGATTTCACCTTTAATTGTAGCACTGTCGTTTACAACAATAGATGGGGACAATCTTAAAACATAAGATTGGTATCTTGCGTGAGAGTTGTCATCTCCAGCACAGTAGCTAGCGTCAGCGGCAGTGCAGTCATCGTCTGATCTTTTAACGTTTTCAATGATGTTAGAGTCAAAACCTACCGTACCATTCCAATCAATTGGAAGGGCATAAGTGGATGGTGCAAAAGATAACAAACTAATAGCAACAGGTAATATTTTAGAACGCACAAAATCTCCTTAAAGAACGGCTTATAATGTATAGTAGTAGGGGAAATAATAAGCATTCTTGAGTAAACTGGCAAACAAATGAAAATAAAGCTAGGCCGTAATCATTTTAAAAATCTTCTTCGTATTGGACTTGGGTCCTGTTTATTGCTTGCTGCGTCAGGTGGAATCTACTATGCCCTAGTAGTGAACGAACTTGAACTAAAGCTTAAAGCACTTGAGTTAAGGGGACAAAGCTTAGATTCGGAAACATCTATTTTAGAGCAGGGCTCGATTACAAAGTATGATGAGTTGAAGGGATTTCTAGAGTTTTTAAAATCTCCTCTATATATTAATGATGAAATTGAAAAAGAAACGATTCGTGTTCAGGGTGATAGAGTTCTTGTTTTAAAAGACTTCGAGTTGCCGGGACTATTGGATAACAACTGTGATCGTTTTAGGTGCCTTCAACACAGGATCTCTTTCTCTGAAATTCCATCCTCTCTATGGAAGGGTCTTTTAGGCATTGAGGATTATAGATTTCTACAACACCAAGGTGTGGACTATATCTCCATTGCCAGGGCCATCGTTGCGGACATTAAGGCCATGAGCTTAGTTCAAGGGGGAAGCACCCTAACTCAGCAGCTGGCGAAAAATATGTTTCTAAGTAATGAAAAGAAGCTTGAGAGAAAAGTCAGGGAGATGATTTACGCTCTTTATCTAGAGAAGAGTTTTAGTAAAGAGCAAATAATTACAATGTACTTCAACGAAGTGTTCTGGGGCACAGTAGGAGGTGTCTATATCAAAGGTATTGATATGGCATCTAGGGCCTACTTCAATAAAACACCTTTGGAATTAACTGATTTTGAGGCCGCAATGCTTATTGGGATGTTAAAAGGCCCGTATTATTATCACCCTCTAAACCACCCAGAAAGACTTAAGCAAAGAACAAATGTTGTATTTAATCGATTAAAAGAGCTGAAGCTTGTCACTAGCGATGAGGGTGTTCAGTGGAGTGAAAGCAAGTGGAGCGAGTGGAGAGGAGAGCTTAAGGCCAAAAACTCTTCATCACTACTTAAGAGTATTTATCTTACGGGTGAAAACGCTCAACCAGGACTTGAGCCTTTTGAGAAGTTCATTTTTTATCAGTCGGTGGCCAAGGTTCGAGGTGGTTTAGCTGAAAGAACAAAAGATGTGGATATTGGGGTCAAATCTCTAATAATAGATGCGGATTGTACCAGTATAGAATGTGATAATAAGTTTAGCTATTACAGCAAGTTTGAAAGAAACACTGATGACGCAATATTTAATGAGCGACACCAAGTTGGAAGCTCCTTAAAGCCAATTATTTATCAGCAGCTTTTAGAAGAGGGCAAAACACTTGAGGATGAAGTCTCAACGGCACCTATAACGCTAGATTTAATTTCAGGAAAGTGGACACCGCAAGACTCTAAAGTAGATTTAGGCCCATATATAAGCTTAAGAAAAGCGATTCAAAAGTCTAGAAACATCCCACTGATTAGGGCCGCGCAAGAGGTTGGCTTTGAAAACTTAGAAACAAGGCTTATAGATTATTTCCCCAATCTTCTCACTCCACTTGCTCAGTATCCTGCGCAATTGCTTGGCTCTATTGAATTAAGTCTCTCAGAGATAGGTCAGGCCTACCTAAAGTTTTTTAAAAGCCAGTGTGAAACATTCGAGCGAGGTGAGTCGAGTTATGAAGAAAGTCTTCTTTATCATTTAGCACAGGCAGAAAAGACAACAATTAGTGCTGCGGCAGGCAAGATAATTAAGCAGTCACTAATATTTGGAAAAACCGGAACCACTAATAATGGTCTTGATAACTGGTATATAGCCTTTGATGGCCAGAATTTTTACGCAATTTGGTTTGGCGTTGACTCAAGGCGTGAGGGCAAAAATTTACGCCTTTATGGCTCAAATTCATCTTTTGCAATTTTTCAGAATTTCATTCAATATAGAGGCAAGCAAGTTTCGGAGTTTTTGTGCCCAAGTGTAGAAAACAAACTATAAGTTTGTTTAATAAAAGTTAAGCTTAGCACTTGCCAAAACTCCAAATGTTCTTGTATAGTTTTTAACAATTAACTCTGTAGGGGTGTCGTCAAGTGGTAAGACAGCAGATTTTGATTCTGCCATGCGCAGGTTCGATCCCTGCCACCCCTGCCATCTTTCTCAGGAGAAGCGTGTGAGACGCATAGTTTTAGTCTCAGGTTCATCCAACCCAACTCTCTCCAATAAAATCTCAAAATTTCTTGATGTTACGTTGGTAGATCCTCAATTACGAAGATTTGCCAATGGAGAAATCTCTTGTGAGATTGAGAAGAACGTCAGAGGTGCGGATGTATTTGTTATCCAGACTCTAAGCCAGCCAGTTAATGATAATCTAATGGAATTGTTGATTATGATGGATGCCTTGAAGAGGGCATCTGCAGAATCAATTACGGCCGTCATTCCTCACTACGGATATTCCAGACAAGATCGTAAGGCAAACCCTAGAACACCAATCAGTGCAAAGCTTGTAGCGGATGTTTTAACCGTTGCAGGTGCTTCACGTGTAATTACAATGGATTTGCACGCAGGCCAGATACAAGGGTTTTTCAATATTCCATTCGATAACATTTTCGCATCACCAGTAATTCTGGATTATATAAAAGAAAATATTGATCTATCTAACCTGACTTTGGTTTCGCCAGATGCAGGTGGGGTTGAAAGATGTAGATGGTACGCAAAAAGACTGTCTACAGATATAGCAATGATTGATAAGAGAAGAACTGGACCAAATGTTGCCAAGGCCATGAATATTGTTGGAGACGTGCAGGGCAAAGACGTCATCATTGTTGATGATATGATCGACACTGCTGGCACTCTTGTTGAGGCGGCTAAGACTCTAAAGGCACATGGAGCTAATAGAATTTATTCCTTTGCAACTCATGGGGTTTTCTCTGATCCAGCAGCAGAGAGAATTAGCCAAACCAAAGAGTTGGAAAAAGTAATAGTGACAGATACTGTTCCTTTAGGGGAAAAGTGTAAAAAAGTAAGTAAAATAGAAGTGTTATCGACTGCGGAGATTTTATCCAAGGCGATTCACAGAACCTTTAATCACGACTCAGTAAGTTCGTTGTTCATTTAAATGATATGATTAAGTTAGTTGTAGGGGTGGGAAACCCAGGAGCCGAGTACGAATTGACCAGGCATAATATTGCTTGGATTCTTTTTGAATTTTTACCTCCAATCGAAAATGCAAATTGGAAGTCCAAGTTTAAAGGACTTTATACTGATGCCACTATAGATGGGGAGAAGGTTTACTTTTTAAAGCCTGAAACCTACATGAACCTAAGTGGTGAAAGTGTCGGTCCACTTTGCTCATTTTTTAAAATCACTCCAGAAGAAGTACTTGTGGTCCATGATGAGGTTGATTTGCCTTTTGGCCAAATTCAATTTAAAAAAGGTGGAGGCTTTGCAGGGCACAATGGTTTAAAATCCATCGCTCAACACCTAAATACTCCAAATTTCTATAGATTAAGAATGGGAATAGGCAGACCTGATAAAGGGAGCATGTCTAGTTGGGTATTGGGTAAGTTTCCAAAAGAGCAAGATACAGAACTTGGTATCGTCATGGACAATACTTCGAAGGCTATATCATTTCTTTTGAAGCATGGTTTTTCCAAGGCCTCGAATAAATATAATAAAAAAGATTTTTTAGAGATTAAATAATACGGAGATAATATGAGTTTAAATGTAGGTATTGTAGGCCTTCCTAACGTTGGTAAATCAACAATATTCCAAGCACTAACAAGTGCTCCAGCTGAAGCTGCCAACTACCCGTTTTGTACTATCGAGCCTAACGTAGGTATTGTTCAGGTTCCTGATGAAAGAATTGAGAAAATCACTGAGTTCGTAAAACCACAAAAAGTTATCCGTGCTGTAATGGAATTCGTAGATATTGCAGGCCTTGTAAAAGGTGCCTCAAAAGGTGAGGGTCTTGGAAATCAATTTCTAGGTCATATCCGCCAAGTTAGTGCGATTGCTCATGTTGTTCGTTGTTTTGATGACAGTGATGTTATTCACGTTGAAGGCAAGGTAGACCCTGCAGCTGATATTGAAGTTATCAATATAGAGTTGGCGTTTGCTGACTTGGAGACTGTTGAAAAGAGAATAAACAACCTTGGTAAAGCATTAAAGTCTCACGACAAGAAATTAAAGCAACAGGCAGCGGTAGCAAAACCTGTTCTAGATAGATTGAAAATTGCTCTAGAAGATGGAAAGCCTGCACGTTCAGTTGAAATGGATGATGAGGAAAAAGAAGCTATTAGTGATCTTCACTTAATTACTTTAAAAGAAACTCTATATGTTTGTAACGTGGATGAAGACTCCATTATGGAAGACAACGATCACGTTAAAGCAGTTAAGGCATTGGCCGAAAAAGAGGGATCTCAAGTAATTACTATTTGTGGAAAGATGGAATCTGAGATTGCACAACTAGAAACACCAGAAGAGAAAAGTGAATTTCTAGCAGACATGGGCCTTAAACAATCTGGTCTAGATCAGCTAATTAAAACTGGCTACGATATGCTAGGCCTTCAAACTTATTTCACTGCAGGAGTTCAAGAGGTAAGAGCTTGGACATTCAATAAAGGTATGAAAGCACCACAATGTGCCGGAATTATCCACACTGACTTTGAAAGAGGTTTTATTAAAGCAGAAGTTTATCACTGCACTGACCTTTTTGAATTAGGCACAGAGGCCAAGCTTAAAGAGGCCGGAAAATTTAGAATTGAAGGCAAAGAATACGTCATGAAAGATGGAGATGTTGTTCACTTCCGCTTCAATGTTTAACTAAAAAACTAAATCTAGAACAAGGCCGTAGTTATTACGGCCTTGTTATTTCAGCTGTTTAAGACATATTGGATTTTTAAATCGTCTTAAAACCATGAAAATATCACTCGTATCATTTATCCAAATTCCCATATGCATTAAAGTACCTCTATCGCAGGAGGTTATATTTGAAGCTAGTTCTATTGACGTTACTTTTTCTAAACGCCTCTTTTTCTTCCGTACTTAACCATGACCTTAAAACAAGAGTAGATAGACAACTCAAGCTACTTCAGCAAAATTTAAACTATGACTTTAAAATGAACTATAAGCTCGTGATGGTTAAAAACGATATCGTAAGTAATGCTGCGGCCTCTTTTCCATTTATCCTAGTCAATGAAAACTGGATCGAAGGATTCAGTGACAAAGAAGTTCTAGCAGTTATCACACATGAGGTTGCTCACCTAGAACACGCACACCTCTCAAAGGGATTGGCCTTACTCACAGGCGGTTTTGTAAATGCTGTATTTGATATCAATAACCCAGAATCTCTAAGAGAGAGATATTCAGGGTTTGTTCGTTACTATAAGTTAAAGCAAGAATTGTACGCAGACTGTGTGGCCTATAATTGGCTAAGAGAACTTAAAGATTTAGGTGTAGACGCTGATCCAAAGTCACTCAACGATGTCGTCAGACGTGAGCTTCCAGGAATTGATAACTTCGATGAGGACTATATGGGCGATGATTTTGTATATACAAGATTTAGGGCCGTACGCGATGGCCATCCCTCAGTTTGTAGGCCTGAGCTCTAACACTATTTTGCGTTAAAGCCCAAATAGACATCAAATATCTTATTTACTTTTTTAGAGTCCGCTAGCTCGAGCTCTTTATCCATCATCTTATAGAAGAATAAGTTTCTAAAAATGAGTTTTACATACTTGCGTGTTTCAGGAAATGGAATGTTTTCAATGTTATGTAAGATAGAGTCTTCATGCGTGAGGTACTCTCTACGCCACTTTTTAACTCTAGACTCACCTGCATTATAAGCTGAAAGAGCGTAGACGAGGTTGCTCTCATACTGATTCATAAGCTTTGTGAGGTACTTGCTTCCAATTTTTATATTGATGTTTGGATTGTATAAGTGCTTAGTTTGTACACCATTCCAATACATTTTAGCAGTAGCAGGCATTAGTTGCATAAGCCCTCTGGCACCTACCCATGATCTTGCTCTACTGTTAAATCCTGACTCTTGCCTGATTAAAGAAAGAGCAATTAGAGGATCATAATTTTTAGAGTATTTTGATACCTGATTTAAAAATGGTCTTGGGAATAGAATATTTAATACATTCTCATCTAGTGAGATAAGCTTTCTATTAAGACCGCGGTAGATAATTTTAAAACTTTCTAGGTAGTTCTCTTCTTCCTTCAATGCGGCAGAGGATAATAAAACCATTGTCGCTTGAGATTCATCAAGGCTATGAGATTCATTCTGTCTGGCAACAACTCTAGAGTATATTTTAAAAATATTATTGTATTCAAGCTTAATGAAAGGCTTGAAGTCTAAGTCGCCCCAAATCTTTAACCTCTTAAGCGAGCGTATTGAGTAGGTGTCTAATTTCGGAAGAACCTTAGGTGTTGTGGAATCTTTATTAGCTAAGCGGTAGTAGAGCTTGTCAGCGGGTGAGTTAAATTCCTCGCTTAGAAGCTTTGCCGCTAAAATAGAATAATAATTAAGAGGAGACTTCGTTACAAGGTTTTCAAAAATCTCTTTATGTTTAGCTATCTCGGCCTCTTTCATTGTATAGGCCACCCAGAACTGTAGGCGTTCATCTGATAGAGATGCGTACCCGTTATGTAGATTGTATGGAACAATAACCTGAGAGAATGCTTTTTTGTATTCTTCTTGTGTAATCCAAGTCCACATGAGCTCAAACGTTGTGTTCTCGTCCTTTGGGTTAAGCTTTAAAATTGTTTCAAAAGCCTCGCGAGCAATTTTGAAATGGCTTCTTCTAGTTAAGGACTTTCCAAGGCTTAGTACTCTTTTATCAGCTTTGGCCTGAGGTAGGTGCTCGTAAGAGAGCCTATAATAATTAAGTGCCTCTCTGAGGTGCTTTGCAATTTCTTTTTCTTTCTTTTCTTTATCAGCCGCATTGAACGCCTTTTTTATAAGCTTTTTAAGCTCGCTAAATAGAACGTACTTTGAGCTATATTGGTCAAGACCTTTGACCTGGATAAATCTCGTGAGATCTGGGGTTATCTCCATGTATTGCAATAGACTCTTAGGCGGTGTTCTGGATTTACTCATAAAATGGTCCGCAAGAATCTTTGAGTAGCGAGTAAGTGTTGTGTCACTCTCTTTAAAGCGGCTCAAAAGAAAGCTCAGCCCTTCAATTACAGATTTGTTGGTAATGGATTCTGCATGTGCCTCAAAGAATTCAAATTCACTTTTATGAGCATTAAGGGAGTCTTTCTTTTTTGCCAGAAGTTTCAAATATTGATTGAAGCACATTGAGGTCGCTTGAGCTTGAAGGTCCGACTTTAAGTGATTACTAGGTTGATTGAGAGACATTTTAGAACATGTACTTCTCATTGCTTTAACACTCTTATTAGAGTGAATGTCTACTATTGCCTTAAGCCAGTCTTTATAGATGTAGAATGTTGGGTGAGTGTTTACCTGTTTTAAAAGCTTTTTAGTGAGTCTGATATTTATATAGCCTTGCTCTGTAATTTCAAAGAGTTTTGCAAGGTTATGTCCAAGTCTCGTCTCTGCTCGAGTGACTTTAAGAGTTGGGTCATTTAATAACTTAGTAATTTGAAGTTTTGATGGGCTCTTGGACGGTGTAGACGCAAAGGAGCTAAAACTCAAAAAGAGCAAAAGTATAAAGGTTATAGGTGCTGATCTAAATTGGTCGTCCAAACTGCCTCCTGCATTTTGAAGTTCTACCAAAATGGTAACATCGCCCAAGCTTTTATGTAAGGTGTAAATTAATCTTCTTTATTGCGTGATTGGATTTTCGCTAAGTTAGATTGAATTTCGCCAAGTACAGGCTTCTTATCTTCAGGCACAACCAATGCTAAGTTTGCGATATAAGATGAAACTTCATCTAGGTAGGCAAAGTCTTCTTGACGTTGGTTAACAAAATAATCCACCGTGGCATTTACGTCTTCTGCAACGTCGTGGAAGTAGTCACCATTTCTAAAGAAAAGATCACGTGCTTCCCCTCCATTTCTAATACTTTCCAGATGTTTAGAAAGTTTATACATGGGACCAGCGATCTTATGGCTTAGAAAAATAGAGAATACGAATAGAAAACCAAGAAAAACGAGCTGAATAATTCCAAGAATCCCAATTAATTGGTTTCTGGACTCTAAATATTGAGCACTTTTGTCAGGTGCTAGCTCTATTATATAATCGAATAAATCGACAATTATAAAAGGGTAGATCAAGGTGGCCAACAAAGTGAAGCTGCAAATAATGAAGCTCAGCTTATATTGAAACTTTGGATTGATAATGAATATGCTTCTTTTATACTTAGCCAATTAAATAGACCCTTGGATAAATGTTTAATATCTTTATATTATTATGATAAACATTTGTTTGTAAAAAATAGCGATAACAGGAAAATTTGTCCTAGAAAGGAAAGTAATGGAAAAGATCAACGATAAATTAAAAAATATTAAAAACCCAGAGTCAGGGGCAACACTTTTAGAAGAGTCCAGACTTAGTAAGGTTGAGTTCAAAGGTGAATCCTTAATGATCACTTTGCAAAGAGATGGAATTTCTCCAGAAGCAAAGAGAAAAATCGAAGACGAAATCATCGATGCATTAAAAGACGAAGTAAAAGAGGATAATATCTTTATCCTTTCAGAATCTAAAAAAAGTGAAGACATTTATAAAGCTGCCGGAAAGGCTGCAAAGAAAGAGCCTGCAAAACCTGCAGAGCTAAAGGTTGGGCATGGACAAGTTGGCGAGAAGAAAAGAATTCCAAATGTTGGTAAGATCATCGCAATTGGTTCAGGAAAGGGCGGGGTTGGTAAATCTACGTTTACTGCAAACTTAGCTGCGACTCTAACTGCACAAGGCAATAAGGTTGGTATTATTGATGCGGATATTTATGGACCATCAATGCCTATGCTTCTAAATAAAAGAGGTGAAAAGCCAGAGGCCAGTGAAGACAAACAGATCCTTCCACTGGAAGCATATGGAATGAAATTCATTAGTTTTGGTAACTTCATTCATGAAGACGAGCCGGTTGTTTGGAGAGGTCCAATGCTTGGTGGTGTTTTAAATCAATTCTTCTTTGAGACTGATTGGGGCGAGCTTGATTATCTTCTTTTAGACCTTCCTCCTGGAACAGGTGATGTTCAATTGTCTATGGTTCAAAACCTTGAATTAGATGGATCGATAATTGTGTCCACTCCACAGGATATGGCGCTTCTTGATGCACGTAAGGCCCTGCATATGTTCGATAAACTGAACGTTCATGTAATTGGCATGATTGAAAATATGAGCTCTTTTGTGTGTGACGATTGTGGAAAAGAGCACTTTTTATATGGAACAGGCGGTGTAATGAGCGCTTGTAGCGAGCTTGGTGTTGGATACCTTGGTAAAATTCCAATGGAGATGGCACTTAGAAAAGGCAGTGACTTTGGAACTCCTTATATGACTCAAAATAAATATGAAGGTAATCCTGTATGGAAGTCTTATCAAGAAATAGCTTCCCGTCTAGACAGGTATTTCAATCCATCCGATAATAAAAAGAAAAGCCTAATGTCGAAAATATTCGGCAAAAAGGAACAATGAGAACAGAAGAGCTTTTTCCCATTTTGGATGAGCAGGTCTCTGTTGGATTTACTGGTAAAGTAAATGTGTTAGATGACCTTACCAAGAGACTACTTGGGAGTATCGATCTAAGTGAAGGAGAGGTCTGGAGCTGTAGTTATCGTTCAAACTTAGGACTCAAGGCCTTCTTCAACCTATGCATTGATTCTTTTGAGGGTGATGATATCTTTAGCTATGTGGTTGAGCCGGAGATTTTACAAAGCTCTAGATCAATTCATTACCCTTATAGTGTATTGAAGAGAAAAAGTGCTGAAGTTCTTGAATCTTTTAAAGAGAGTAAGAGCCTCAGGCCACCTGGTGGATTAAAGCTTATTGTGAACCCTGAGTTTTTAACAAGTGGTGCACAAGTAGAAGGCGATGAATATGATTTACTCTGTTCAATTGCTGATTATAATAAAGTGGAAGAGATTTATAAAAATTGCGAATTGTTGGATTATCAAATCACCAATGCGCTTGTATCGTTAAGAAAGAAAAACGCCTTAACCGTTGTAAAAAAAGGATAAACTATGAAATCACAGCAGCATAACCAGGGCGAGCTAAGAGAGCTAAACGTGGAAATTGAAACTCAGCTTTTGGATGATTTAGAAACTATGTCCAAAAATAGTGGACTGGCAAAAGATGAATTGGTTGCGATTGCAATAAAGAGATTCAGATCAAGCCATGCCGATTATATGGGAATCGATCTAGATTATCCTTAATCTATAATTTAACTAAACCATAGGCCGAATCTCTTCGGCCTTTTTCTTCTCTATATCCAGGCCATCCTTAATTACTCACTATATGAACCCTGCTCATTTAGGCTAATTAACGTCTAATTAGTGTCTGAACAATCTAATTACTTTCATTAAAATTGATCAAAAAGTAGACAGTGTGCATAATTGTTACACTCTGACTTCTATGAGAATCCTTGTAAAAACGGTATCTTAGCTCCTGATTGTAGTGCTCCAGTATTGGCATGTGCGTTGCATTAAATATACATACAACAGGAGAGTAAAATGAAAGCGTTTAAAAAACTAACAATCACAACAACAGTAATAGCAGGCCTAGCAGTTTTAGGATCTGGAAGTTACAACTCTATGGTGATGCAAGATACGGCTTTCATGAGTGATAACTCTGGAATTAAGTTTGCTAAAAGATTAGACGAAATGAATGGGAAGGTAGTTGTTGGCCGTATGGCAGCATCTACACCTAAGTGGACTTCATTAAGCGAAGTTAAAAATAAAGAAGTAGCACCAAAAGTAGAAGTTGTGGCCAAAAAAGAAGTTGTTGAGCAAGAACAACAAGAAGTGGTTGCTTTCGCTGAGCCAGCAATTCAAGGGGACTTGGAGCTGAAGGTAACAAACGTGTTTTTTAAAGAGGCACTTAAGGATGGTCAATTCACAGGGTCAGCAAGAAGTGTTGATGGCGTTGTTGAAGAGATATATGTAAACCTTCCGAATGGACAAACAATTAATGTTAACTCTCGTGAGAGAATGGAAGGAAATGTTTTTGTTTACGAAGATGAAGCTACAGGCGAAGAGGCAAGAGGTATGTTCTACGAAGTTAAAGAGGGAACATATATGGTGACTCTAACGAATGATTCTAGATACGCAGGTGCTAGGATGGAGCTTAAAGTAGAAGGTGGTGCTCAGGTTGCTTACGAAGAAGGTTACTATGATAGAAATCTTGGTTGGACAACAGATAGCCAAAACCACGAAGAAGAACTTGCTCAAGGTGATGAAGCATTAAGAGTTCAAGACCAGTATGAAGATGACAACTATAATGACTATGAAGACGGATACCAAGACAACGCTGAAAAAGAAGGCGAGTTTGGATTTAACTTTCAGGTGTAGATCTTAAAGAACTACACCAAAAGCTGCACAAAGGGCCCAACCTGTCGCTGCTGTAAAAAGAGGAATTGTAAGGTTGTCATCAAGCTTGATAGGCAACATTTCAAAACCAGATGCCAAAAGCGACAACAGTAAAGAGATTGTAATCGCAAGAACACTTGCAGATCCTAGAGTCACAGAAAAAATCCCAAGTGAAATTAAAAGCGTAGAAACGAAAAATGCTAAAGAGCCTTCAAGGCTTTTATGAGGAACAATTCTGCGTTTACCAAACTTAATACCGATAACAGCACTTAGTGGGTCTGCAATCGCCAGGGTGTAAATTGCTATGAGTGCTAGTGGTTTAGGAAATGTAATAATAGTTAGAAGTACGGCAAAGACATAAGGAACCATTGCTGATTCTTTTAACTGCTCTTCAGCTCTCATGAAGAATCGAGTAATTGGCAAAAACTTGTTGGCCATTTCTGGGTAACTGATACGAACTTGCTCAACAACATATAAGAGACTGGCAATAAACCCAAGTAGATGAATTGCTTGTTGGTGGGTCAAGGTGAACCAGTACAATGAAGCGATAACAACACCGCAGGCCAGATGAAAAAATCTACGCGCCATTTGTAGGTTCTTTCTACTTGGGAGCTCTGCCGCAAGACCGCTAAGCGCATCGTCTGTTGCTGTGGATTCTTCGCCTTCAATTTTCCAGTTGTAATCTATCTTTGCCATATCTTTCTTATCGTCTATTTGCATGTTTAATTTACCAAATCTTCTATGCTTGCTCTCGAAATAATCAATGTGACGCAAAGCTATTTCATTGTAAAGATATTATTAGGCGAGTGATATGAACAAATTATGGACAGTTTTAAGTGGACTCATTTTGTTTCTCTCATGTGGAGAGTCAATTGACCCGGATAGGGATAGTTCCACATTACCTTTTGCTGTCGACGAGATAGAGATGGTGGCCACTGTTGATTTTAGTCCCTTAGAGAGCACTCCTAGGGAGTTTCAGATAGGTTTTCCGGCAAGACTTCAAGCACCGCAGGGACTTGCAGTAATTAGGGGAAATAGCGGTACCGGATTTACTTCACTTATTATCGCAGAGAGAAAGTTCTGTTATCAGGGAAATGCAGTCAGTGAAAGCACACTTGGAGGAAATCAATACTTTCTAGCCTTTGAAACCGATTCATTTCTAGACTGCTCTCTTGGAGGAATTGCAAGTTTTGATCCTGAAGTAGAAGTGCGCTCAGGTGATACTCTAAGACTTGAAATTGAAACACCAGGCTGCTCTATAGAGTTTGAGACTTGTATATTTACTCAAGTAAGGGCTGAAATCGATATCTTGGAAACGTTACCTTAGAGGGAAGTAAGTTTGTTCTCGAGTGCTTGGGAGTCATACACTTCAAGCTCGCCAAAACGAATCTCAATTGTAGAAAAAGGAATAGGTAGTTTTGCCTTATTCCAAGATCTCTCAAATATCTTCGCTTTTGATGGATATGCCCTGGCAGGGAGTATCGGTACTTGCGTTTTTCTAGATATTGCTGGAAGACCTTCTTTTACTTTGTAGATTGGACCTCTTGGGCCATCAACTGCTATTGCGAAGTGAAAGCCTTCTTTCACCTTTTTTATTGCGGCCAATAGGCCTCTGGCAGCTCCCTTGGAGGAAGAGCCACGAACTGTTTCAAAACCTAGGTTTTCTGAGAGCCCTTTCATAATTTCTCCATCTTTAGATAGGGAAATAAGAACGGCCATTTTTGATTTTTGAAAAAAAGGCAGAAGACAAAGTTCATCTTGATGAAAAAAGCCAAGAAGGAACTGCTCTTTGTTCTCATAGAAAGATCTTCTAAATTGCGCTTCAGTCTCTTTGTCTGGAAAGACGAGTTTAAATCGGCATGTCCAACCTAAGAATTTGATAATAAATGTTGCGAGTGAAATTAGAATTTTTTCTTTCATATGGAAAAAGGGGAAGACAAAGTCTTCCCCGTATTAAATTAACCTTGAATCTTTTTA